>JAFQPV010000328.1 GCA_017411585.1 Clostridia bacterium
ATAAAAGTCGCTCCTTATTGCGCCTCAACAATTACATCCAAGCTTGCTGTAATTTCCGGATAAATGCGAATTTCAACCTTGGTTGTGCCAACCTGCTTGATGCCGTCCGGCATATGAAATTTCTTTTTATCAATTACAATGTGCTGCTGCATCTTCAATGCTTCTGCAACATCCTTGTTGGTAATCGAACCGAACAGCTTGCCGTTATCGCCCGCTTTTGCAGTCAGCTTCACGGAAAGCTTATCAATCTTTTCCTTCAGTTCCTTTGCCTGCTCCAGCTCCTGTCCCTTATGAAAGGCATCTGCTTCCTTTTTGCCGCGAATATCATTCAAATTGCCGGTAGTTGCTTCAATTGCAAGCTTGCGCCCAAGCAAGAAATTGCGCGCATAACCGTCAGAAACCTCTTTGATATCGCCTTTTTTTCCCTGTCCTTTTACATCCTGTAAGAATATAACCTTCACGTCGATCCCTCCAGTCTAATTTAATTTATAATTATTCACTCTGCTCACTAAAATACTCAGTGATTGCAGTCTCCAATTGCTGTCTTGCATCTTCCAAGGTCAAGTCACGCAGCTGTGCACCGGCAACCGTCATATGTCCGCCGCCGCCAAGCTTTTCTAAAATGACCTGTACGTTTACCTTGCCCCAAGAACGACCGCTGATGAATACCATTTCCTCGGTCGATACAACTGCAAATGCACACTCAACACCATCTAAATTCAGCATTTCGTCTGCAGCCTGTGCCGCAAGCACACTCGGATTATCAAATCTATCTTCACATACAGAGATAGCAACACCTTCTCGTACCATTTTCATACGAGAGACAATCGCAGAACGACTGTTATACTGCGCAAGATCTGACTGAAACATTCTCTTAACCGTAGTGGTGTCCACACCGTGCTTACGCAAAAACGATGCCGCATCAAAAGTACGTACGCCCGTTTTAAAGGTAAAGTGCTTCGTATCCAAACATATACCGGCATAAACGGCTTCCGCTTCAGGTCTTGTAAGCGCAACACGGCTGTCTGTATACTGCAAAAGCTCTGCAACCATCTCACAAGCTGAGGATGCATACGGCTCATGATATACAAGCGAGCAGTTTTCAATAAATTCTGTGCTTCTGCGGTGGTGATCAATCATTATGATTTCACCCGCTTTTTCCAAAAGACCGCTGTTTTCCGTCATACTCGGTCGATGCGTATCAACAACAATGAGGAGTGTATCGTCATCCACAAGTGCATCCGCCTCATGCGGCTGGATAAACATACCTTCGCAATCCTCCTGAGCGCGCAGACTTTGTATAATGCCTTCAACCCCACTACCGTGTTCGCCACATACAATGTAAACAGGCTTTTTGCGGTTTTTCACCGCACGGGATAAACCGACAGCTGCGCCGATGGTATCAAAGTCCGGATTTTTATGCCCCATAATGACCACACGCTGCTTGCTTGTTATCAATTGGCGGAGTGCATATGCAATAACACGGGATTTAACACGTGTACTCTTTTCATGTTCCTTCGTTTTACCGCCAAAGAATTTAAACTGCGTTTCATCCTTGATGACCGCCTGGTCACCGCCGCGACCAAGCGCCATATCCAGTGCCATACGTGAATAGTGGTCATTTACCGTAATATCCTCACCGCCGGTACCGATACCAATACTGATGGTTACCGGTGCTTTGTTACCCTCATTAAGCTCACGCACACGCTCCAGCACGCTAAATTTCCCATCAATTAACTTATTTAAATAGCGATGCTCAAAAAAGTACAAATAACGATCTCTTTCCGTTTTTTTCAAAATACCGGAAGTGGAAGAAAGCCACTCGTTCACTTTGCGGTCAATCATCGAAATCAACTGCGGCTTCGCAGAGTCTTCCATGTTATTCATAACGTCATCGTAGTTGTCAATCATAATGATGGCAACATCTGTTTTTTCATTTAGATACTTCGTGCGTAGTGTATTGGTTTCTGTTACATCCAGCCAATACAATAACACAAGGTATTCCCCATCTTTTTTCTGGTCCGGCTTAATAATGCTACCGGAGACACTGTATTCACTTTCATTGTAAACAACATCAAGTGTGATACCCTCGTGCATACGAAGGACATCTCCCCACTTCAGGTTCTCCACAATTTCAGTAATATACTTATCATATAAGGACTCACCCTTTACGATTTTCGCAAAATCCTGATTATACCATGACACCTTACCATCGAGCTGTGTCACAACCATTGGAAACGGAAAATTCATAAGCGAGTCTTTCGTCGCAGAGTCCATATGCTCACTAAGCTTTTCAGCATATTCTGCAACATCGTGCGCTCTGTACTTCTTTTCCATGAAATTCAGCAAAACCAAAACGAGAAACAATACTGCCTCTGCAATCGCAAGTCCATACTGCTCCGGACTTGTTACAAACGTAAGCACTGCGCATACAAGCACACACCACTGTGCGACACTCATTGCACTGTTTAAACGTCGGAGAAAATATTTACTTTTCATTCAATATCGCCTCTCTTTCTGTTACGAAAATGGATAAATGCATCCGAAAGTCCCAAAAAGAACGCCGCCGGTGAAACCATCGAAAACATCCAAACCAAGCAAAAATACAAAACAATTTTCATTGCGCCTGAACGCATATTGCTTATCATATAAACAAGCAATCCGTACCCACACAAAATAATGTAAAAGCACATAAGCAACATAAGATTCGCTGCCACGGTTCCAACAACACCGGAATCTGCAAAGGCAACAATTCCTGTAAGCACCAATATAGCTAAACTGCTTTTTCGAACACTTAGCTCACGAAAACGCGGATACCGCACAACAAATGTCGGCATTCGTTTCCTCAAAAGCGTATATGCAACCAAAAAAGCACCATAGGCAAGCATTGCAACCGACATAATCAAAACCGACGGCAGATACATTTGCATCATCTCAAGAAACATCGCACTTTCAGCAGCGGGTAAACCAAGCGTTTTAATTGCATTTTCTGCCTCCTGCATGAAGTTCTGCGCAAAAGCAAGCTCCTGCTGCGAGACAACCGAAGCGCTGATATACATAATCCCTTCAAGTGCAAGGAGCGAAAGCGCTGTTGCAGACAATGCAAAACGCAAGCTCTTTTGTTTTTGGATGCATATTCCAAGCACAACACCGGGCACGATGCTGAAAAATGCCTGTGCTGCAAACGTACCGGATATAAAGCTCAAACACAAAACCAGCAGCATACACTCAAACAACGCATGTCTATATCCCAGTCGAACTACGCTGTAAGCCAAAAGTGCCGGAAGCAATATAAAAGAAATAATTCCTGCCAAGCCAATATAGGTTGCGATCAATATCATTGCAAGCAGCGAAAAATAAACAATAACTTTTTCTGCAGTTGTCACCATTTTATCTGCGTCCAACTCTGCACACTTCCTTCAAAAATATGCCAAACGGCATAACTATCCACTATAAATATAAAAATATATTATATAATATCATATTTATCGCATTTAGTCAAATTATTAACCAAATTTATTCAAAAAAATCAAAAATCCCCATACAACCGTATGAGGATTTTGGCACGCCTGATGCGATTCGAACGCACGACCTCCAGAGTCGGAGTCTGACACTCTATCCAACTGAGCTACAGGCGCATATAACAGCTTACATAGTTTATACTTTTTTTCTCTATTTGTCAAGTATGGATACACCGCCGCCCTCCTGTTATACATTTGAAATTCTTTAAAACTGTCTATGATCCGTCACAATTTGTCTTGTTTTCATAGTTCGTTTTTGCTATACTGAATTAAAAAATATTCATAAAGGAGAATATTTATGTTTGCAAAAGAAAAATTAACTACAGTATTCATAAGTCAACAAGCGGGTAAAGATACAAACAACGGTTTTACTGATAAAACCCCACTCGCGAGCATCGAAGCTGCGCTGACACTTGTTCGTGAAATCCGTGCAAGCGGTGCAAAGCAGCCAATCAGCATTAAAATTGTTGATTCTGAATATTTTACAAACGCGCCAATCATCATCGATGAAACCATCAGCGACGTTACAATTGAGCCGTATACCCAAGCAAAAATCAGCGGCGGTATTCGCATAGAAAACTTTGAAACGGACACATTCAACGGTGTTTCCTGTGTTAGTGCACAAGTGCCAGGCGTTCAAGAAGGAAACTTTTGGTTTACTGACCTCTATGTAAACGGAAAAGCAGCATCTTTTACACGTTATCCCGAAAATGACTTTTTATACGCTAAGGATGTGGAAAATCACGGCACAAAGCTCTACGACCACTCTAAATGGTTTATTGCCGAAGCCACTGATTTAGACATAATTAAGAACTTTCGCAATTTCGGCGATTGCTTTATTAGCTTCAACCACTATTGGGTTGACGAACATACGCCGATTGAAAGCTATGACACAAAAACCGGCAAAATTGTATTTAAGTATATATCCAGATTTACCATTGAACCGACACATGAATCGTCAAAACTGCGTTATGTGCTTGAAAACGTTGCAGAAGCTTTCAAAAATCCGGGTGAATGGTATTTAGACCGCCCGAGCGGCAAGGTGTATTATATTCCGCGTGCAGGCGAATCCATCGAAAACATTGTCGCTTATGCCCCAATGACAGACAAGCTTTTCATAATCAAAGGCACGCAGGACAAAAAGGTACGCGGTATTACGCTGCGCGACTTCGAGTTCAACTGCACCAAAGGCGATTACAGGAGTCAATACAGAGAGGTGCCCGGTGACAAAGACGATGTATATGTATTCGACGATGGCTTTGATGGCTACGCTTCCGACATTCAATCTGTATGCTGGGGACACGGCAGTATAGAGATGCAGTATGCTCACGGTTGTTTTATTGAAAACTGTGTGCTTATCAATATGGGCGTACATGCCATCAATATTAAGGAAGGCTGCGACCGCATCTATATCACTGATAATGAAATTCGCGAGATTGGCGCAGGCGGCATCAAGGTTGACGGCGGCGTACTTGAAATGCCGGAGCACACATATACACATAACGTATATATCCGAAACAACTACATCACGCGTTGCGGCAACCGCTATTTTGCCGGCTGCGGCATTCTGGTAAAAGAAGCGTACGAGTGCGAAATTGCACACAACGAAATCAGCTACATTTACTATTCCGGCATTTCCTGCGGCTGGACATGGCGATACAAGCCGAGCGTCAACCGTGATAATATCATCGAAAAAAACCACATTCACCACTTAGGTCAGGGCAAGCTTTCCGATATGGGCGGCATTTACATTTTAAGCGAGCAGCCGGGTACAATCGTTCGCGGCAACTTAATCCACGATGTGGAAAGTAAGCACTACGGCGGTTGGGGCATCTACCCGGACGAAGGTAGCAGCTATCTTCTGATTGAAAACAACATTTGTTACAACTTAACCAGCAACTGCTTCCACAATCATTACGGCTTTAATAATACCGTCAGAAACAACATCTTCGTTCGTGCCGGTAATGCACCGATTGCGATGACACGCGGTGAAGATCATACAAGCCTGCTGTTTGAAAACAACATTATTGTTTCCGACAGTATGCCCTTCTTTACGATTGAGTTCACAAGAGACAGCGAAGGAACAGCACATTACGAGCTGCGCGATAAGCATTTGATTTCCAC
>JAFQPV010000329.1 GCA_017411585.1 Clostridia bacterium
AAAATGATTTCATCGGTCAATTTCAGCAAAACCAGCATAATTGTCACTGTAACGTACGCCTGATAAATACCGACAGACAACGCAAGCAGCACTGCCGAAAGTACATAGTTCGGTTTTTCCTTTGTCATACACAGCGCCGAAAGCACAGCGAGGAAAAATGCAATACTGTACCCATCTGCCACATAGTTATACATCAAAACCGAAGTCACCGTAGGAAACGTAACCATACCTGCACCAATCAAGGCTGCAGTAATGTTTTTCTGCACATTCAGCAGCTTACAAATGCCGACTGCACCGAGTGCATGAAATACAATTGCGATAATCCCGTTTAAAAACGGCAAATCGTAAAACGAAGTAAACGCACACGCAACCGGTAAAAACCAGCGTCCGAGTCCAAGCATATTCTGCGCATCATAGCGAAACACAAGCGAGTCCCAATTCGGAAGCCAGCCTGTGATTTTATATAAGTGTGCCAAAAGCCCAACGAAAAGTGCTGCAAAAAAGCACACCTTCCATGCAGGCAAAATGGATTTGTTCAGTTTTTCAAATGCTTTTTCCGGCAAACTTACCACTCCAGCCATTTAAATTTATGCAAAAACTTCCCGTACAATTTATCATACAGCTTTACACCGACAATGCGCTTTACAAACAACGTCCGCTTCGCAGTCGGCGATGTCCACGATGCGCAAAAATGATGTATGGAATACGTATTTTTCGTAATTTTTTTCTTTCCCGTATAATACTTCATCGGACAAAGATAATCTTCGGGCAGCATTCTTATGCCCATAAAAACCTGGTCTTTGTTTGACAAGTCCAATCCAAGCTCTACCATCGTTTTTGTATTTCTGTCCGGACACGGCGTTAAATCATAAGTGCCGTCCGGCAAAAGAAAAGAGATATCGTCGTAGTCTTTGAGCAATGCGCCGACCAATTCGTTTCCCTTTTCGCAGGCAAAGCCAAGTCCGGTGGAAATAACACCGTTATCATCAAAGCCCATATAACCCGCTTCTTCAATCAAATCATCGAGCGGCTTTATCAGCTCAACATCCGTATCCAGATAGATTCCGCCCTCGTCATACAACACCTTCAGCCTTGCATAATCGCTGACAAATGCCCATTTGCCCGCATCATACGCTTCTTTTGCATATCTGTTCTGACCAAAATCGAAATTTTCTTCACACAAACAAATTATTTTATATTCGGGGCAATACTTTTTCCAGCTTTCAATGCATTTTTCAGCCAGCTTCGGCATTTTACCTTTTCCAAACCAGCAATAATAAATCACTTTTGGAATACTCATTGCGCTTTCTTCCCCCTGTACAATTCTAAAATCGTTTTAAACGCTTTTTTATTGAACACAAAATTCACCAGTAAATATAAGCCTACAATCCAAACGGAATGCACCATTCCGTATAGCAGCAGCTTCAAAAACGAAACATTGCTGAAGGCATCCACAAAAAAGATAACCATAACTCCTGCAAAAACCAAGCCGTTTACAATTAAAATCTTATAAGTACACATTTGGCTTCTGCCAAGTACTTTTTTGTTTGCATAATAAACCGTCACAATGCCGCGATACAAAAGTGCTACAATGGTGCCAATTATCGCACCGCAGATACCCATATACCAAATCGCTGCAACGGAAACCGTAATGTTTAGAATCATTTCCACTATCGCATAGGCACGCGTTTTTTCAAACGCACCTGCATATTCAATCACACCGTTTGCCGGCAGCTTTGCATTTGAAAGCAAATGCATAATGACAAAAAGCAGCAGCAGAAAAGCATTTGTATACTGTGCATCATCAATTCCGCTCGTATAAAGCTGTATGAGCGGAAGCAAAAACACTGCCATCAATGTAAAAATGATGTAGGTCGCCATAATATAAAATGTTTCATATGCGCAAAACAGATTATCAAACTTTTCTCTGTCCGTATGAAACATCTGCCCTAACGCAAATGTAAAGGACGAAACGATGTTTGTTATAAAATTCTGCACCTGCGAAAAAAAGATATTATAAATCGCATAAATGCTGGCTGCTTTAAAATCGCAAAGCACAGAAATCAAAATTACATCCGTATTATTAAACACCATGCCCGAAATTTGATGCATCAAAACCGAATTTTTCTGCGCGATGGCTTCAAAATCCGGCTTCGCTTTTAAATCCAGCCAAGTGTATCTTTTCTTTGCATAAAAATATAAATATACAAGCTGCCCCAGTGCGATAACACAATAAACAAGCTGAATTAAAATCAAGCTGTCCGTTAACAGTAAAACAAGTATTTTTCCCACATTGGATGCAAGCTGCAATATGGTTTCGGCGTTGTTGATAACATATTTTCTGCCGTCAACCTCCATAAGGATTCTGTATTTCGCCTGCACAAAATAGCTAAACAGAGACGGTATTGCGTTAAGAATCACGATAAAAAACAAAACGTGACTATCAATGGAGGTCGGTATCAGATAAGCATATACCACCGCAATCACAAGCACGATTGCAGCGTATATTACACCTGTTTTGATATAGTAAGTGTTTGTGGCAGACAAAACAGCACTTGCACTTTCAAAATCTTTTTCGCCGATTCTTTTATAGAGCGCCTGCGTTGTCGCAAGGCCGACGCCGGCTTCCAAAAGGCACATATATGTAAAAATCTGCTTGATTGCCTGCAGGACACCGTTGACCTCCGAGCCGAAATTTTCAAGATACAATCTCGGCAACAGGAAACTGAGTGTTATAAGCACGACCTGATAAACAAGTGACGATATTAAGTTGTTCTTTATTCTCGTATCTTTGCCGCTCAACTCGTTGCCTCCATCATAGCTTCATATCTTATACGCGATTTTGGATATAAGCCTCTGTCGCATTTTCTTTCGGAATGATTTTTCCCGGATTGCCCACAACGATGCTGTGGTCCGGCACATCAAAGTTCACATAAGTCAGCGGCGCAATTAATACATCGCTTCCGATTTTAACATTGCCGACAATTACCGCATTGGTTCCAATCCAGCAATCGTCGCCGATTTGCGGCGCACCCTTGCGCTTGCCACGATTTTCCATCCCGATTGTAACCCCTGTACCAACGTTAACGTTTTTACCGATTTTCGCATCCGGATGAACAATCACCCGCCCGAGATGCCCGATATAAAAACCTTCCCCTATACTTGTCCGCGCAGGAATTTGGATCTGTGTTTTGTTTGATAAGTGCATCAGATGAAGCATATAAAAAAGCTTTAACGGTAAAAATTTGCACGTATTTGCTTTTCTGAATACAGATAAAAACCGAATTTCAAGCGGTCGGAAAACGCGCTTTAAAATCGGCTCGCCACACGCGCCGTAATATCTGTACAAATCCTTTTTAAAAACACTGTTCATCGCTTTTCTCACTCATTTTTCTTCAAGAAATATTTTTCTTGTGATAAAGTTGTATATCGGCACAATGACCATTGCAAAAATCTTTACAACCAAATAATATACCGTTGTAAACTTTACGCCAACCCACAAAATGAATTGATTTAAACATAAGCCCCCAATGCTGAGCAGAACAAACAAAACAAACTCCTTTACCTTGCTTTGCTTTTTGCTCTTAAACACAAAGGACATGCTCAAAAGATAATTTACCGTAACGGAAACACAAAAGGAAATTGCCGATGCAAGCAAAACATCTACATATAAAAGCTCCTTTAAAAAGACCAAAACGCCTACATCCACAATTGCGGCAATCACGCCCACGATTCCAAACTTGATGAGCTGCAAAATCACTTGTGCTTCCTCCGTTACTCTCTGGCAAATACCCAAAGCGTATCATCCACATCGTCATTGTTCTCTGCCAGGTTATATACGCTCAGAATGACTGTTTCACCGTTTGCTTTTTTGTATGTAATCGACGGGTTTTTGCCCTCTGCAATCTGACGCTTGATGGCATCATAGTTTAAAAAGTTGGTAACCGCTCTGTGGCTGTCCGGATGCACAAGGTCATTGTTGTATTTTTTGAGCAATTTTGAAAAATGCTCTTCGTCTTCCTTATAGCCAAGATATGCCGGCATTAAAATTCTGTGCGCATTGTCCGTATTCAGGGAAACTCTGTATATGCCGTTGTAGTGTTCTTTGAGAATAGAAATCATTGCGTCGATTTCGCGGATACCGGTTTTCACCTGCATGTAGGTTTTTTCTACATCTTCAGACACGCTGATTTGCTCTTTGTTCTGATAATACTGCGCTTTTGCCTCATACATTCTGATTTCCGCCTCGCGCACCATTTCTTCACAGTTTGTATTCTGCGTTCTATACGACAGACCAATTGCCACATGATAACCCTTCGGCTTCAGCAGCTCTACAAATGCTTCTATATTTTGCTTTACATTCTCCTGCGACACTTTTTGGGTAAATACCAAGAACTCGTCGCCGCCCATACGGTAAATGTGCTGACCGTAGAACACTTCCTTCAGAGAGTTTGCAATGTAAATGAGCATTTCATCACCGGCAGCATGTCCGTATTTGTTATTGCGGATATGCAGCTCGTTTACGTCAATATAAATACAGGAAAAATCCTCCGGCTTTTCTTCATCAAAGACCAGGATATCCTTTTTGTATGCCACACGGTTTAATGCGCCGGTAAGCGAATCCGTTGTTGCTGCAAGCTCGGTTCTGCTCAGATGCTTTTTGTTGTATATCGCAATCGTAAAACAAATCGAAATGTCTTCAATCAACTTGCGGACCATAGCACTTTTCTTCGGGTTAATCGCGCCCAAAATGCTGACGTGATTGTTCTTATCTGCGAGAATCGCAAAGGAGACCTCCTTAATGCTGTGCTGAATTGAAAAATGATACAAATCCGGATTTGTTTTCAAAAGATGCTTATTCGGAACGATGCGCATAAAGCGAATTGCCAAATCCCCTGTATGGCGGATATTTGCAACATATCTGAAAAGCTCTGCATGAAAATATTTTCTATCCTCACCCACCAAAAGCTTTTCCCTCATATCGGGATTGATATAGTAAAAATCTTCCCCATCCGTATCCGTAAAGAATACGGAACGTGCGTTTGAAAACTCTTTAATTCTTTGCAGTGCCGTAGTAATCTTCTCCTGCTGCTGATTAATTTCCAAAAGAAGATGTCGGATTTCCGAGGACTCTGAATGCAGCTTTGCTCTATCCTTCTCGCTTTTTAAAATCAATTGCAGATAAGCGACTATAATCAGAAGAATGACTGTAAAAAATCCCACTAGATTTTTGGCAATTTTATGGGTTTCTTCAAACACCTGCGTTTCATAGCGGGCAAGCATAATGCCCCAGTCAAAATCTTCAAGAGTAGAATAATGAATATACAAATCTTCTCCGGTAATGATGGACTTAAACGAGGTGTACCCCTTCTCTGAATTCACCAACTTATCATAGGAATAGCCGTCATTATACTCTCTGTCTTTAAAATCAGCCAGCTCACCCGGCTCCTCGCTAATAGTATCTATGACAAATTTACCGGTTTCTTTATCGTAAACAAAAAGCTGTGCATTAAGCTCTTTTGCCATATTGTTATACTTTTCGCCGATCACATCCAGAGGAATGACACCGTACAAAACACCAACCGTTACACCATTTACCTGAATCGGGACTGCACTTCTTATAAGATCCTTCCCGTCACCCGTAAGGTCGGGCTCTCTGCCGCTTATGTACGCGCCGCGCGCTGCTTCCGCTTCAAAAGAAATTTTACCGTTTAAATCAACAGAGCCCATTTTGGTTACAAACGTATTATCCTGATTCAAAATACCGATGTTCGCAAACAGACCGATTGGTTTAAAGGACTCGAACATAAGGTCATAGCTTTCGCCGTCCGCATAGAGCTTTGCCGCAAAGTTTGCCATTGTAACTAAATTTTCTCTGTCAGATTTAAGCTGCAGCATCAGGTCATCTTTAATCTGCTTTGTCTGAATGTGCAGCATTTCATAAGCATCGTTCTCTGCCTTAACGTAAAAGGTCGTAACCATTGTAAAAAAGACTGCAAACACTAAAACTGCAGTGATAATGGAATACATAATATTATTCTGTCGTTGCTTTTTTCTTTCGTACGTTGTTGCCATTTATCAGCATCTTCTTTCATGTAATAAATTATTTGTTATCTTTGGCTTTCAAGGTATACAATTACCCCATAATAATAGATATTATCATTATATCACATTCTGCAGGAAAATCAAGGAAATAAGCAATTTTCTCTGTTATCTCATACGTTCACACCTTCAAAACAGAAATCACAGCAAAAAAAGGTCTTAATTTATGCTAAGACCTTTTGCTTTTCACCGTATTTTCTATGCTGAGCAAGCGCGCCAAGTAAAGCAGCACTCCCCTGCTGCACAAGCCCGTCAAGCACCTGTGTTTCTGTCAGACTGGCAACGTGGTTCTGCCTTTCATCAAACAGATGCACGACATGAAATTTGTCATACGAAAAATGCGCAGCAACCTGTCTTGCAGGCGTATCTGTTTGGGCAGCGAGATTGCGCACGCGCACTACCTTCTGCTTTGAGAGCTTTTGCTTATACACCGCAAGCTGATGCATCACCAAATAGCGATTATTATTTTTCTCCGTGCTCATATTAAACAACAGAAATGCAACCAAAATCATCAAAGAAACATTAAAGCGCATCGTCCACAATGCCAAAATCGAACACAGTCCGACACCAAGCACGAAAAACCATGTGACAATCTCACTGATTTGAATGGCGCGCACAAGACCGAGCCGCGCCGTGAGATACGCTTTTAAGATGCGTCCGCCGTCCAGCGGTAAAATCGGCAATAAATTAATTGCTGCGATGGAAAGGTTAGAGATAAAGAAATACTGCGCATCTGCATTTTGCAAATTGCACGCAAAATACATACCTGCTGCTATGCACAAATTCACCGCAGGCCCCGCCGCGCAGAGCAAAATCTCGCAAGACGGCTCTGTAATCAGATTATCACACAAACGGATTGTTATGCCGAACGGCTGCACCCAAAGCCCCCTACACGCAATTTTGAGCCGTTTGGCGGTAAAATAATGCGCAAGCTCGTGGATGCCTAATACCGCATAGGATAAAAGCAGCCAACGAAGCGCGCCGCACAGCGCTGCAAACAGCACAAGCACAAAGGTCCAGAGGCTGACATACAAATTCCCTGCCTTAATCATTTTGTGCTTCCACCCAACGGTCGCAAAACTGGTTAAACGCCTCGATTGACTGCGTATAGGCTTCTGAAAATGCAGGTGCACCGAACAGGTAATAATCAATTTGATTTTGCGCCCACAAAAGCGTTTCGCCGCCGTGTAGCTTAACTGCTGCAAACGCCATAAATGCAAGTGCGCAAATGCCCATCCGCACTAAAAAACCGCTTGCGTGTATGGGGACTGCCGTTTTTTTACGCGCCGACGAACGCAGTCTGCGATACGTCTTTTCCATAACATCACCTCTGTACAAGCTATGCAAAAACGGAAAAGAATATGAAAAAAAGCAGTGTCTAACAGAAAAAAGCCCTCCCTGTGTAAGGGAGGGTGGATTTTGCAAAGCAAAAGACGGGAGGGTTGTTTGTAAAATATTTGCCGCGAGACAACTACAACCCCTCAGTCAACTACGTTGACAGCTCCCCTTGCACAGGGGAGCCTTTACTTATTTTTTTATAACAACTTCATATTTCACTATTAAAGACCTGCTTCTGCGCGAAGGATGTCTGCTTTATCGGTTTTCTCCCATGTTAAATCCAAATCATCACGACCCATATGACCGTATGCCGCAGTCTGCTTATAAATCGGACGTCTGAGTTCGAGATTCTTGATAATTGCAGACGGACGAAGGTCGAAGTGCTTATTTACAAGCTCTGCAATCTTTTCTTCTGCAACCTTCGCTGTGCCAAAGGTTTCTACAAGCACAGATACCGGCTTTGCCACACCGATTGCATATGCAATCTGAATTTCACAACGGTCAGCCAAGCCCGCCTTTACAACGTTCTTTGCAACATATCTTGCTGCATACGCAGCAGAGCGGTCTACCTTCGTCGGGTCCTTACCGGAGAACGCACCGCCGCCATGTCTGCCCACGCCGCCGTAAGTATCTACAATAATCTTTCTGCCGGTGTGACCGGAGTCACCCTGCGGACCACCGACAACAAATCTGCCGGTCGGGTTAATCAAGAACTTCGTGTTGTCATCTACAAGCTCAGCCGGCAGAGACGGAAGAATAACTTCCTTTACGATATCTGCGCGAAGCTGCTCTAAAGAAACGGATTCATCGTGCTGACTGGAAACAACCACGGTATCAATACGCACCGGCTTGTCGTTTTCATATTCAACGGTTACCTGTGTTTTACCATCCGGGCGAAGATAGGTCAAAAGCCCCTGCTTACGCACATTCGTCAGGCGAAGAGCCATCTTATGCGCAAGATAAATCGGCATCGGCATCAGCGCGTCTGTTTCGTTACAAGCGTAGCCAAACATCATACCCTGGTCGCCCGCGCCGCCGTTAGAATCGTCCATTTCGCCTTCCTTTGCCTCGAGCGCTTTATCCACGCCGAGTGCGATATCCGGCGACTGCTTGTCCAGCGCAGTAATTACAGCGCAGGTATCACAGTCAAAGCCGTACTTTGCTCTGTCATAGCCTGTTTCGCGAACGGTCTGACGTACAAGCTCCTGAATATCGATATCCGCTGTGGTGGAAATTTCACCGACAACCATCACAAGACCGGTCGTTGCGGTTACTTCACAAGCGACACGTCCGTTCGGGTCCTGCGCCAAAATCGCATCAAGCACCGCATCGGAGATTAAGTCACATATTTTATCCGGATGTCCTTCTGTTACGGATTCGGATGTAAAAAGTCTTCTAGCCATATTCTATACCCCATTCTTTCTAAGCTACATAATATTCCTTAAACATTATAACGCACATATCTGCAAAAATCAAGCAAAATACAGTTTTTCTATTGTTTTGTTTTCTAATCTGTGGTAAATTATTGCCATAGAAGGTGATTTTATGAAAGAAAACAAGAAAGAAATGATGCTGCGGGCATTCTGCGTGCGCATCAAAGCACTCAGAAAGGCGCACAATCATACGCAAGTCTATCTCGCACAAAAACTGCACGTTGCAAAGAGCAGTGTTTCCAACTGGGAAAAGGGCATCCGCCTGCCGGAAATGGTAACCATTATGCAGCTATCGGAAATCTACGACGTTTCCTGCGAATACTTACTTGGCAGCTCTAAACGACCGCAGCCTTATGTGCCGGAGGACAAATTCATCGACAAAGAGCGGTATTTAGATTTACATCAGCTTTGTGAGGCGGACCAATATGCACTCAAATCGCATTACGAATTTCTTTTAAGTAAAAACAGAGGTTGAACACTGATATGCACCCCAAAAGTTAGACACTTTTGGAGGTGCATATTTTTATGAGCAAAAAAGGACAAAAACAAAGAAAGTACTCTCCAGAATTCAAAGCCTCTGTTATAATGGACATGCGGGAACATCGATTATCGTATTGTGAAACGGTTAGAAAGTATGAATTAGGTAGTACACAAAGCGGTGCTGCGATAGGGCTTTTGCAAAGGTGTGAACGCATATTTTTAG
>JAFQPV010000330.1 GCA_017411585.1 Clostridia bacterium
AGCCTTGCTGCACCCTTACGCATCCAAAGGACTAAAATTTTCCTGCGTATAGGGTCGCAGAGTTTAAAAAGAGAAAATTTGTATGAAAGACAAGGACAAAATTTTTGTGCATACTCTCGTATGTGCATAAATTTTTCCGTAGGATTTCACTAAATTTGCCTTTTTAAACCCTATGAGGTTTAACTCCCCTCGGCTTTATTATATAGCACAATTTGAATTTTGCAAGGCTTATTTGAACAAATGTTCATTTTGTGCTAATTTATGGTTGTTTTTGCAAATAAAAAAGCTTATGCGATTGCATAAGCTTTTTCGGTATTGCTTCTTATTTAAAATACTTGACTGCGCTTTCAAACATACCCATATCGTAGTTGCCTTCGACATTTTTGTAAAGACCAGCGCCGATACGCTCGGAGTGACCCATCTTACCGAGTACGCGGCCGTCCGGCGAGGTGATACCCTCAACTGCCAGGATAGAACCGTTCGGGTTGAAGTGAATGTCGTTGGTCGGATTGCCGGCAAGGTCAACATACTGCGTGATAATCTGACCGTTGTCCGCGAGTTGACGGATGAGCGCTTCGTCTGCAAGGAAGCGGCCCTCGCCGTGCGAAATCGGCACGGTGTAGATATCGCCGACATTTGTATTTGCAAGCCACGGGGACTTGTTCGATGCAATTCTTGTACGCACGAGTCTCGACTGGTGGCGCGAAATCGTGTTAAAGGTCAGCGTCGGGCAATTTTCATCGGTGTCGATGATTTTGCCGTACGGCACGAGACCTAACTTAATGAGCGCCTGGAAGCCGTTACAGATACCGCACATAAGTCCGTAGCGGTTATCCAAAAGGTCGCTTACAGCATCCTTAATCTGTGCGTTTCTGAAAAATGCGGTAATAAACTTACCGGAGCCGTCCGGCTCGTCACCGCCGGAAAAGCCGCCCGGGATGAAGATAATCTGGGAATCTGCAACCTTCTTTGCAAATGCGTCAACCGACTCTGCAATTGCAGCAGAGGTCAAATTGCGGATTACGAAGATTTCCGGCTCTGCGCCTGCTTTTCTGAGTACCTTTGCGGTATCAAATTCGCAGTTTGTGCCCGGGAATACCGGAATGAGCACGCGCGGCTTTGCAGCCTTGATTGCCGGTGCTACGCGGCTTTCTGCTGTATAGGAAAATGCCGGGATTTCCTTTTCTTCTGTCTTAATATTGCAGGAGAAGATGCCCTCCAATTTGTCTTCATAGCCCTTTAAGAGTGCGCCGAGGTCGAGCGTGTCGCCGCCGAAGGCGATTGCCTGTGCAGCGGTTGTAGTGCCGAGCAGCTTGCCGATATTTACATCCTCTGTAAGCTCTAAGATAAAGCTGCCGTAGTTGCCGCGCTCAAAGATGTCATTTAAGGACAGCGCATCATCGTACTTAAAGCCGATGCCGTTACCGATTGCCATCTTAAAGATTGCTTCTGCAATGCCGCCGAAGCCGATGGTGTACGCGGCTGCTACCTTGCCCTCGCGCATCAGCTTGGTTACGGTGTTGAAGGTATCTACAAGCGATTTTGTCACCGGCAGACCGTTTTCATCATATTCCGGCGCAAGGTATACAACCTTATGGTCAGCTGCCTTAAATTCGCCGGAGATGATGTTTTGTACCTTATCCGTGGTTACCGCAAAGGAAACAAGTGTCGGCGGAACATCTAACTGTTCGAAGCTGCCGCTCATGGAGTCCTTACCGCCGATTGCGCCGATTTCAAGCTCTTTTTGTGCCATAAATGCACCGAGCAGGGCAGATAACGGCTTGCCCCAGCGCTTTGCATCCTTCATCGGCTTTTCAAAGTATTCCTGGAAGGTTAAATAAACTTCTTTAAAGTCTGCGCCGGCTGCGATCAGCTTGGACACGGATTCAACCACTGCCATATATGCGCCGTGGTACGGGCTTTGCTCGGAAATGTATGGGTTATAGCCCCAAGCCATGAGTGAGCAGGTGTCGGTGTATTTTTGTTCAACCGATACCTTGTGTACCATTGCCTGAATCGGGGTAAGCTGGTTTTTACCGCCGAACGGCATCAGGACTGTGCCTGCACCGATGGTCGAGTCGAAACGCTCGGAAAGACCGCGCTTCGAGCACATATTCAAATCGGTTACAAGTGCATTGTAGTTATCTGTAAAGCTGCCGGTTACAGCTTCCTTTTTATAGGTTGCTGCAGCAGCGTGCACATCAATGTGCTTTTCTGCACCGTTGGAATTTAAGAATTCGCGCGAGATATTTACAATCTGCTTGCCGTTCCAGTGCATTACGAGTCTCGGCTCTGCTTTTACGGTTGCAACGATGCTTGCTTCTAAGTTTTCGCTGTCTGCCAGCTCGATAAAGCGTGCAGCGTCTTCCTTAGCAACCACAACAGCCATACGCTCCTGCGATTCGCTGATGGCAAGCTCTGTGCCGTCCAAGCCGTCGTACTTTTTCGGTACGGCATTTAAGTTGATTTCAAGACCGTCTGCCAATTCGCCGATGGCAACGGATACACCGCCGGCACCGAAGTCGTTACAACGCTTGATTAAAAGCGAAGCTTCCTTGTTTCTGAACAGTCTCTGCAGCTTTCTTTCTTCCGGGGCGTTACCCTTCTGTACCTCTGCGCCGCAGCTTTCGAGCGACTGCAGGTTGTGGGACTTCGAAGAGCCTGTTGCACCGCCGCAGCCATCACGGCCGGTTCTGCCGCCCAAGAGGATAACGATATCACCGTCAACCGGGCGCTCACGGCGCACGTTTTCAGCCGGTGCTGCTGCGATAACTGCACCGATTTCCATACGCTTTGCAGCGTAGCCCGGGTGATAGAGCTCATCTACCTGACCGGTTGCAAGACCGATCTGGTTGCCGTAGGAGCTGTAGCCCGCAGCAGCGGTGGTTACAATCTTGCGCTGCGGCAGCTTGCCCGGCATGGTATCCTGTACGCTGACGCACGGGTCAGCTGCACCGGTGACGCGCATCGCTGCATATACATAGGATCTTCCGGAGAGCGGGTCGCGGATTGCGCCGCCGATACAGGTTGCAGCGCCGCCGAACGGCTCGATTTCCGTCGGATGGTTGTGTGTTTCGTTCTTAAATAAGAGGAGCCATTCCTCAGTTTTGCCTTCGATGTCTACATCAATCTTTACCGTGCAGGCATTGATTTCTTCAGACTCGTCGAGGCGGTCTAATTTGCCGTTCTTTCTGAGATGCTTTACGGCAAGTGTTGCGATGTCCATTAAGTTAATCGGCTTTGTTCTGCCGAGCTCTGCGCGGGTCTTGATGTATTCATCGTAAGCCGCCTGCAGAAGAGCATCTTCAAACTTAACGGAGTCGATGGTGGTTAAGAATGTGGTGTGACGGCAATGGTCGGACCAGTAGGTGTCAATCATTTTGATTTCCGTAATGGTCGGGTTTCTGCCTTCTGTTTTAAAGTAGCCCTGGCAGAATGCAATATCGTCGTTGTCCATTGCAAGACCGTTGTCTACAACGAAAGCGGCAAGGCCGTCTTTATCTAAGTCGATAAAGCCGTCGAGCGTACGTACCTCGGTCGGAATGTCATACTCGGTTTTGAGTGTTTCGTATGTATCCAGCGATGCCAGGCGGCTTTCTACCGGGTTGATAACATACTTTTGAATGGTTTCAATTTCTTCTGCCGAAAGATTGCCGTAGAGCAAATATACCTTCGCGGTCTTTACATCCGGGCGGTCCTTCTTGGAAATGATCTGGATACACTGCGCTGCAGAGTCTGCTCTCTGGTCAAACTGACCCGGCAGAAATTCAACTGCGAATACGCAGTCTGCGCCCTGCGGAAGCTCGTCCGTTACATTGTCGAGCTGCGGCTCGGCAAACACGGTCATTTTGCAGGCATCAAACAGGTCTTTTTCAATATTTTCCACATCATAGCGGTTGAAAATGCGCACATCCTTTAAAGCGTCAATCTGCAAAAGACCCTTTAAGTCGTTTTTGAGCGCTGTCGCCTCGTGGGCAAGACCTTCCTTCTTTTCTACATAAATTCTATATACCATTTTTATCCCCCTTACGCCTTTGCAGCGAGCGCTTTTTTACCGATGTCGCTGCGGCTGTATGCGTTGTCAAAATGTACTTTTGCTACGTTTTTATAGCTTTCGGCAATCGCTGCCTCCAGCGTCGGTGCCGTTGCCGTTACGCCGAGCACGCGGCCGCCGTTTGTTAAGAGCTTGCCGTCTTTTAAGGTAGCACCTGCCACATAAAGCTCTGCGGCAAAATCGGCATCTACCGTGATTTCAAAGCCCTTTTCGTATGCGGAAGGATAGCCCTTCGATGCCATAATAACACAGCACGCATTTTTATCTGCAAAGCGTACATCTGCTTCGGCAAGCTTGCCTTCTGCGATGGCTTGCATAATTTCAAATAAATCACTTTCCAGAAGCGGCAAAACAACCTGCGTTTCCGGGTCACCGAAGCGGCAGTTGTATTCAATCACCTTCGGGCCGTTTGGTGTGAGCATCAAGCCGAAGTACAAGCAGCCCGTAAACGGTCTGCCCTCAGCGTTCATTGCTGCAATCGTCGGCTCGAAAATCGTTTTCATACATTCGTCTGCGATTTCCTTGGTGTAGTACGGGTTTGGCGCAACCGTACCCATACCGCCGGTGTTTAAGCCGTTGTCGCCGTCGAGCGCGCGCTTGTGGTCCATGCTCGAAACCATCGGGATAACCGTTTTTGCATCCGTAAATGCCAGAACGGAAACCTCCGGACCGGTCAAGAATTCTTCAATAACGATTTTAGAACCGCTGTCGCCGAATACTTTGTCTGCCATCATCGAGCGAACAGCATCTTTTGCAGCCTCTCTTGTTTCGGCAATCACAACGCCCTTACCGAGCGCAAGACCGTCTGCCTTGATTACGGTCGGAATCGGCGCAGTCTCGAGGTAGGCGAGTGCTTTGTCCATATCGTCAAACACTTCGTACGCCGCGGTCGGAATATTGTATTTTTTCATCAGGTTTTTCGAGAAAATCTTACTGCCTTCAATGATGGCAGCGTTTGCCTTCGGGCCGAAGCACGGGATGCCCTTTGCATTTAATGCATCCACACAGCCGAGCACGAGCGGATCGTCCGGCGCTACAACGGCGAAGTCGATTTTGTTTTCTACTGCCCAGGCAGTAATTTTATCTATATCCTTTGCGCCGATGTCCACACAGGTGGCATCAGCCGCAATACCGCCATTGCCCGGCAGGGCAAACAGCTCGGTAATCTTTTTGCTTTCCTTTAATTTTTTGATGATGGCGTGCTCTCTGCCGCCACCGCCGACAACCATTACTTTCATGGAGTGAAATTCCTTTCTATATGGTTTTCATCTGCTTAGTTTCAAAGAGGAAAATCAGATGTTGTAGGGGCGGGCGTCCTCGACCGCCCGTCCGATTTTGTACAAGCGGACCGTCCGGGAGGCCGGTCCCTACAATGTTGCCGCGAGTATGCATAATACTCCAATCGGCATAAAAAGAGAAAATCGGATGCAAGACGAGGCGACGGTTTGACCGCTATACTGTTGTATGCGGGCAAAGTTTGCGTCGATCCCCTCTGCAATCACTGTAAAAAGTGGGAATTCGGATGAAAGACAAGGAAGATACTGACTTTAAAGGCTTTTGTCAAATGAAAAAGGTTAAAAAGAAAGCCTTTGGCTTTCTTTTTAACCTTTTCTTTCTTTTGGCAAATATGCACTTATTCTTAG
>JAFQPV010000331.1 GCA_017411585.1 Clostridia bacterium
GGTTGAATTTTCCAAATCAATCTCTGCCACAACACTCTGCCAATCGGTCGACTTGCCAACGGAAAACAGTGTCGAGGATCTGTCCGTATCTGAAGCGATAATCAGCGCCGCCGTGCTTGAGGAGGTAATGACCGAAAAGCTAACCGAAACTTTTTTAAGTTCGCCCGATTGCGGGCTCAGCTTCAGCGTCGGGTAATGCTTCGAGGTTGAAGTCGAATCGACGATATAGACCGGGTTATCATTGTGCATACCGTATTTAAATTGCGCAAGCGTTGCCGTGGTCTGCTTTGTCCATTGGCTGCTTGCTGCATTTACGGTTGCGCCCTGTGTGCCCTTGCTTGCATCGTCATGCACAAATACCGTACCGGTTGTGGTCGGTGTAACATTTGCCGGCTTGGTCTCGGTTTTGAGTGCTTTTCTGGAAGATGCCGTCTTTACCGCAACGCCGACTGTACCGTTGTTGGCTTTTGCAACATCCACATTGCTGCTCGAAGTCGAAAATACCACATCGTCGATATAGCAATGCGTGCCCGGCGCAAGGATGTTTTGCAGCTGAATCGAAATTGCGCGGATGTCGTAAATCTCATTTGGAATTGCCTTCGCTTCACCGGTGCCGTTTGCATCAGTCAGTGTGTAGGTAAGCTTCTCAAAATCGATTGTCAGCGAAATATCCGTCCAGCCGTCACTTTTTTTCGGCTGTACATAGAAGTTTGTCTCATTATCTGTTAAAACATTGATACGGAAGCGCCCCTCACCATGCACACGCACAGAAACGGTTAAATCCTTCATATTCGTTGCATCAATGTCCTTTTTGATGGTCGGGTAACCGTTTTTCGTGTTGGATTCGGCATTGATGAATTTGAGCACCATATTTTTCTCAAATTCCGCGCCCTCCATGTACGCAACACCCTTCGTTTGCGAAGCGCCCGTCCAGGCGGCTGTGCCCGGCTCCAGCATTGGCGACTCGCCCGGTGCAAGTGCAGAAAAATCATCTGCAAACAGCACCGTTCCGCTTGGCGCGGCAAATACATTTGTCAAACCGCAGCCAAACAGCATACACACGCACAGCAGCAGCGACAAAAGCTTTTTCGTTGTTCCTTTCATTCTTCTTCCTCCTTTGAATATATGTAAATTTAAATTAAAACGATATAATTGCTCATTTCTCATTGCTCATTTCTCATTTTATCACATCCCAAGGATAATAGTTAGAAAAATCGTTGCAAAAAACAGAAAAATTGTAAGATTTTTTGTCTCCACGTAATGGATTATATATAGTACACAAAAAGACATTTAAAATTTATGCAACACGCACAAACCCCAACCCACACCGTAGGGGACATTCACGAATGTCCCGCAAAACCGGTAAAACGGGCGATTCGTGAATCGCCCCTACAATCAAACTTCCAATTCCTGTGTAGGGACCGGTGTCCTCGACGGTCCGTAAATTCCGCAAAAAGCCTTCCCCTTGAGGCGAAGAGGGACCGCTTGCGGTGGATGAGGTGGAAAATGCACAAATAAAAAAACGGCACTGCGTGCCTACACCTCATCAGTCTCGCTCTGCTCGACAGCTTCCCCTCAAGGGGAAGCCCAAAATCCATTCACCATATCAAATGCCGCGCAAAATAGCGGCAATGATGAAACCTTGCCCTGCGAAAGGGGCTCCCTCTGACGAGGGATGCAACACACAAATACAATCGCCATAAAAAGAGGGAATTCGGATGCAAGACAAGGCACAGCGGCAAGCACAGTACTCGAGTACGGGCTTGGCGCTGTAACGCAGTATTGCACTAAATTAGCCATCTTATAATTACAACAGCGAACAAACGAAACGACTGCAACCAGCATAAAAAGAGGAATTTTAGATGCAGAGTGCGGCAAAGGCGCTGACACAGTACTCCGCGTACGGGTCAGCGCCTTTAACAAAGCTATGCGCTAAAATTACCTTTTTATAATTACAAACAGCGAACAAACTCCCCCTATGAGCATAAAAAAAAAGAAACCATAAAGGTTTCTTTTTTTATTTGGTCAATTTGACTTGAAATCAAAGTTCATCGTCGTCGCCAAAACCGCCGTCTTCAACACCACTGATTAATCCCATAATGTCAACGGTCTTGAATTCTTTAATTTCAATTTCAAGTGCTTCATATTCCTTCTTCATTGGAAACACACTCCTTTCAACATACAGTTTTTTATCTGTCAATATAAACATTATGTACAAACTCGCTAAGAGATATTCTAACACATTTCTTTTTGCTTGTCAACACTTTTTTCATGAATGTCGTATTCATTTTCAAAGCCCCTGCGCGGGGCGCTCTGCCCGAAGGCAGAGCCCCTTTTGCAAGGTTAATGTTTATATTACTCAGCTACAGCTGCCTTCTCCCATACGAGAGCCGGAGCACTGTACATTGTCCTGATTGTGCCAGCATCATTGTAGATGAGATATGTTCTAGCATACCACTTATCGCCCTTACCCTGACGGCTTTCAGTCATCTGGAGACGAACTGTGTACTGACCGTTGTTGTTCTGGTACTTAGAAGCCGATGCACCTCTTCTATGCTCGCCATCCTTAGTGAGCGTGATGAGATCTGCATCTTCATCATCCGTAGCAGTACCCCAAACAATACCGTTTTCAACAACTGTGTATGCTTCCGGAACACGTCTTTCTGCGAACAGACCGTAAATCGGAGCTTCAGCATTGTCATCTACTGTAGTTACTGTCATTGTAACAACCGGAGCCTGTGCAACAGCCTGATCCTCTGCAACATAGTTTGCAAAGAGGTTTCTGTCAGCACTTGCCATATAGAAGTCGTATTCAGCATCGTAGCTTACAATAGTTCCTTTGTTTTCAAGTGTATCGTCTTCTGTCCAGCAGCTGAACTTCATACCTGCTTCAGCTTTATTTGCGATAACAGTTACCGATGTGTTGTAAGCAAAGTCCTTGCTTTCTACGCCGTCTACTGTACCGTTTGTAACATATACAGTATACGGTTCGATTTCATCCGGAACATACTTTGCAACGAATGTTACATCGCCTGCAATCATATTCTCCGGAATTTCAACATTTTCTTCGTAAGTATTAATCCAACCTTCAGCTTCATAGTGGTCGAACTTGTAGCCATATACGTTTGGAGCATACGGTGTATTGAAGGAACCTTCTGCGTCTTTTTCCACTGTGAACCGTTCGATAATGTTATTCTGCCAGCCCTTGAAGGTTACAGTGTATACATCCGGATTGTCTGTTGCAAATACAGCCTTAATTCTGAGACCGTAACCAACATTCATCTTGAATTCCGATGCATATTCATAAGCTGTGGTTACCTTACCTCCTGCATCAACAAGTGCCCAGTAAAGGAACTCATAGCCTTCAGCCGGTGTTGCGCTGAATGTAACGATTGTACCTGCAGCTTCATTAATTGTGTAACGCTCAATACCCTCATACACAAGTGCATCCGGATCATCCGGATCATCGCCGGTGTAACCGATTACTGTACCGAGACCCTCTCGCGGATAAACCTCAATTGTGCCGTACTTGTTTTCTTCAACAACCGGTGCTGCGCCCCATACAAAGTTAATCGTGTATGTGCCAACTACTTCTTCGTATGCGTTTTTAACCGTAACTGTGATTACGCCTTCACTTGCATCCTTAGAAAGCGTAATTGCATCCGATACGGACACATTGCCATCGCCACTTTCAAGCTTAGCCTGAACTGTGATTGCATCTGTTGTGCCCCACGGTAATGTGCGTGTAGCTTCCGTAGCGCCATCTGCAAATTCAATTGCCTGTGCTTCACCATCGCCGATTGTGTAGGTCATCGGAGCGAGAACCGGATCTTCGTACACTCTTTCGTTAATCATATCCTCTGTTGCTACGATAACAACCGGCGGATATAGCGTTGCAACATCAGATTCTTTAATCTCAATTGCTTCATTTGCTGCAACCTTCTTAATATAGATATTGTCGCAGGAACCATCAAGTATAGCATAGCTTGTTGCTGCATTTACATATTCAACACCGTCAATAATCGGCGGCATCGCAAGCTGGTTGTTCCTTGCAGTGGTGGAAGCGTTTGTGAACGCCATGGTGTTACCGTCCAAAAGTGTCCAGCCATCAGCAGCTGTAAGCGCTGAATTTGCGCTTCTGCAAGCAACAATTACGTAGCCTGCCTGTGCCGTCTTAAACTTATAACGAACTGCATTGTCCGCAACTACATCTGTATAGTCTGCTACGAGCATTGTAGCGCCGTTGAGCGCGTAGATATCATCGATATCGCCGTTTTCTACCCAGCTTTCAAAAGCGCTCGGCGCAAGGTGGAGACGATTTAAGCCTGCGCCGGCAGAGGTCGATGTCAGGTTAACAGATTTGTGCGATTCCGATGTAAACCATGTTCCTTCCTCTACCGTAAGCGTAATGGTTTCTCTGTCAGTACCATCTGCTTTCGTACCCAGCAAATCGCCCGTACCAAGCACGAGGTCGTGGTCTGCATCGAGTACGAGCGGTGTCGGGATAGCATAGTACCACTTTGTATCATACAAGCCTGTCTTATCGAACTCATCCACTACCTTTGTACTGGTGTTGTATACACCTGTTACACCGTACTCTAAATCGTAGAGCAGCGGCATACCTGCTGTATATGCATATGCATCCCAGGATACAGTTACGGTATATACTGTACCGTCAACCGTAACTTCTTCGGTTGCTGTATGGTTTTCAGCAGCCAAAAGATTTACACTAACGTCATCGTTGAGCTTAACAACCTCCACGCCGTATGGCACAACGAGGTTCAGCTTGGATGCTGTCAGCTCGAGGCTGCCGCTCTGCGCGCCAACGTTGTACAGACCGTCTTTATGCAAACTACGGTTTGCACCCTGATTCTGCGTCTTCGGTGTGCCTGTCAGTGCAAGTGCGCTCTCCCAGGAAATCTTCGGTGCGCCCTTCACAAAGTTGATGGTGTAAACCACCGGCGTACCGCCCGGTGCTGTCAATGTAACTGTAGCTTTGCCGCTTGCTACGCCTGTAAGGTCGAGCTCTGCCGGCTCAACAGTTACTGTGCCTGTACCTGTCTTTGTTGCTGCAACAGAAACAGTTGTTGTATCATACGGAACTTCGATATTCTTTGTAAATTTGCCTTCTGCAAATGTGATTGCATCTGCATCGCCGCCGTCAACGGAGTAGGTTACTTCGCCGAGTGCGAGCGGCTTGTCGAATTCTACATAGAAGATTGTAGACTGGGCTCTTTCATAAGTGTTCGGCTTGTTCTTTCTGCTCTCAGATTCATACGCAGCAACCGGAACGCCATCCTCCATCTGGAAGAGTACCGGAAGACCAACATAAGAATTCAGATTCTTAAGCGTAATCGAATCAGCCGTCGAGATTCCCGGAATAATCGGCAGACTCTTATTCGTATCATCTACAAAGATGAACTTATCTGTCTTATCGTTATTCTCTACATTCAACTCAGCCTGTGTAACCGGCTCGGTCGGAATCGAAACAGCATCACCTGCATTGAAATGCTTTGCATAAAGCGGGTAACCGTTAATTGTACCAACCTTCGCATAATTAAGCTTTTCAAGATTTTCAGAACCTGTCTTTGTCTTGTTAACGCTCAGTACATATACGGTAGCACCTGTGCTTACGTTGAAGGTCATACCATCAAGGTGGTCAGATTCCTTCCACTGAAAGTCCTTCATACCTTCCAGACCTGCATTCGCGTATGTACCGATTGCGAGAAGGTTCTTATCCAGTGCCGGCTTGGATGCGCCGCCTGCAAAGGTCTGTACAGAAAGTGCCTTACCATCCGGTGCATTTGTCTGCTTACCGTTAATCTTTACGTCAGACAAGTCACCATACTGGAGTGCAATACGGAGATCGCCGTCATAGCTGTAGTTGTTCTTATAGTTGTAGATTGTCGGATATTCATCGTCAAACTTAACGGTTACATCATATTCGAAATCACCGATAGCTAC
>JAFQPV010000332.1 GCA_017411585.1 Clostridia bacterium
CAGTCCTCAAAAATAACCTGCGGATGGCGGTGCATTGCATCGAGCATCCAGTTTAAGAAGGCCTTGTACGCCTCCTCCAGGCCGTCGCCGAGGGAGGTGGAGTTTAACTCCGTACCAAAGCCCGGGTTCGGTGCGCCGTCGAATTTAATATAGTCACAGCCATACTCGTCAATCATACGGTCGAGCGCATCGGACATATAGGCGTAAACCTTCGGGTTTCTGAAGTCCAATAGATAGCCCGTTGCGTGGCGGATTTTTTCGCCGTTGCGCTGAAAGAAGCAATCGTCGTCGTAGTAGGCGAGCATCTTTTCGTTTTCAACGCCGACAACCTCCGGTCCAATCCAAAGTCCGAACTTCATACCGAGCGAGCGTACATATTCTGCTACAGTGCGAATGCCCTCCGGGAAACGGGATTTATCCTCGTACCAGGTGCCGAACTTCGGATACATACCCAGCGTGCCGGTAATTTCCTTCGAATCGTGCCAGCCGCAGTCCACCACATAGTATTTACAGCCGGCCTCGGCAACATACGGTGCGGTCAATTTCACTCTCTCTGCGTTCGGATCGTCCCAGGAATAGTGCATATATTCGTTATAAATGGCAGGCAGATTTTCCTCTGCGCTGCACTGCGGCTTGATATGACGGCGATACAGCGTCATATTGCCGAGGAGGTTATTTAAGGAATTGCCGCCGGCAATCGCAACCGGAACGGTTTCGTAGGCTGCACCGGGCGCAAGCACTTTGTTCCAGCAATGATGCAGCGCAACCGGACCGCCGATGTGCAGGTTAAAGCGATTTCTTGCAGACGAAATCTGGTACACCCAATCGGTGTACGATTCAATCTGGAACATGAAAAAGCTGCCGTCTGCGCGGTTTTCGATAATACCCTGCGGCATTACACCGCAGGAGGAGGCGTTGCCGACATTGAATTCACGGATAACGCCGTTTTTCCACTGCAGACCGCGGTCGTGAAACGAGCGCACCTCCGGCATACCCTCGGTGTATCTCGCGTTGACAAATTTGTGGAAATAGTAGTTGGTTTTATCTTTCTCGAAATTATTGCCGAAATGCAGCTTAAAGGTGTTTGTCATTTCAAGGCAGATTTTATCCTGCGTGATGTTTTCGATTTTATGCTGCACGCGAATGGCG
This sequence comes from Clostridia bacterium, assembly GCA_017411585.1. Classification (GTDB taxonomy): domain Bacteria; phylum Bacillota; class Clostridia; order UBA1381; family UMGS1253; genus RGIG2041. Next base: position 1,150 of record JAFQPV010000332.1, read on the forward strand.
TTGGTATCTTCGTAGCGCGTGAAAACGGATGTGGTTTTTACGCGGTCGGATGCAAGCACAAGGGATAATACATTGCCGCTTACGCTGTGCGATACATAGCGCAGCTTTGCGGTTTCTGCAGACGAGCTCATGCGGTATGTACCGGTGGAGCTGCCGCCCGCTAAGTCAAGCTCAAAAAAGAACAGGTCTTTTTTGGCATCCAGGTGTTCGCTGTTGTCTACATGATAGCACTTTATGAGTGCAACCTCGCCGTTGTCCGCTACGGCAAAGGTGAGCGCACCGAATTCAATCGTCTTCATAAGTCTGCCTCCTGCGTATTGCATTTTATACTTTTATTTTACCAAATTGCGTGGTAAAAGAAAAGTACGAAAATTCCTTATTTTTTGTAGTATAGTATTTAAAGAAACTGTTTTCAACGATTTTATTATACAACAGACGGGGCACTCTGTAAATACTCGGATGTAATTGAAATTTGTCCAAAGTGTTGGTTTTATGGCTATCTGACGATGTTAACGCTCGGAGAGAAGACGGAAATCGAGCTTGTACCGTACAGCTTCGACGATGATTTGACGGAAATCAGCGTATTTACCGGGGAACGCAAAGAAAAAATGCTTGCCTACATAGATGCAATCTCCGCAGTTATTCCGCAGCCGGAGCTTTTGGAGAATTACTTTATGGGCTGGTGCTGGATGATGCGCAGGAATGCGGCGCGTTTTAAGATGCCGGACGATTTTGAGCATCTGGAAGAATATAATGCATCGATGCATTTAAATCTTGCGATTTGCGATGCACATAAGAGCCTTCGCAAAGGTTTGATCAGAACAATTTTCGATGGCAAGGCAGAAGAGGCAGAGCTGTGGGCAGAAAAATTGAAAGTTTATATGGAGATGCCGTAATTTAGTACAAATTAAAAAAAACGTCTTTCAAAAGTACGGGGTTAATAAGGAAGTATTTTCCGCAAGATTAGAAAAAATCTTGCGGAATTTCCTTTTTATCGGGAATTAACTCCTTTTGCGGAGTAAATTCCCCGATGAAATTAAAAATAATCTGTATCTTTTGTACCCTGTGTCCGCTTGATTTATCGGGAGCGTGAACAACAATTTTTTTGATAAATTCATTTACGATTGTCGGTGTTAATTCTTTAATGCCGACATATTTTTTGACAATTTCGTGAAACTGCTTGAAGTCAATTTGCTGTCTGTCAAAACTATTTGCTTCTTCCTCAAAAACTTTATTCTGTTTTTGCAACTCTGCCTGCTCGATTTCGTATTCAGCAGACAATTTCAAAAACCTTTCGTGAGAAATTGCACCTGTTATATCGTCCTCGTAAATTCTCTTGAAAATCTTGTCAAGCTCCGCTATGCGTTTTTGAAATTTTGCTATTTGCTTTTTCTTATTCTGAATCTCTTTTGACTGTTCGTCCATCTGTTGTTTTGCAACAAGATTGAAAAACTCCTCTGCATTGTCATACATCATTGCAGTAACCTCAAAAATCTGGCTTAACACAATCTTTTGCAAGGTTTCTTCTCTAATGTAGTGTACGGAACAATCACCGGTATTACTTTTGTATCGGGAACATCTGTAATGGTCTTGTGCTCCGTCAAACCTTTTGCAAGTGGCAAAGTGTAATTTGCTGCCGCAATCGGCACAGAATATCAAACCCGAAAACAAACCTTGCTTATTGGTCTTTGTGTTTCGTCTTTTGTTTTGTCTTAACTCCTGCACCCGTTCCCATTGCTCTTTTGAAATAATAGGCTCTTGTGTGTCATAAAATATCGCCCAATTTTCTTTTGGATTGTCTAATTTCTTTTTGAGTTTATAAGACTTTGTAAAGGTCTTAAAATTCGCAGTACAGCCTATGTATTCCATTTTACCTAAAATCTGTATAACAGATTGAGATGCCCAATCATAAGGATTATCGGGCAAGGACTTTCCTACCTTTTGCAAGTGGTATGATGTTGTTGTCAAAATCTTTTCTTCTTTCAAGATTTTTGCTATCTGCATTGGGCCTTTACCGTCAGTACATAAATCATAAATTTTCCTTACAACCTCAGCTGCAGGCTCGTCAATTATCCATTGCTTTTTGTTGTCAGGATTTTTCATATATCCGAATATGGGTTGTCCTAAATGTTCGCCTGACATTCCCTTTGACTTAAACACCGCACGAATTTTCTTGCTTGTGTCCTTTGCATAAAAGTCATTGAATAAATTGCGGAATGGTGTAAAATCATTATCACCTTTGAAACTGTCAACTCCGTCATTGATTGCGATTAAACGGACATCATTATCAGGAAAGAATATCTCCGAAAAATAACCAACTTTGAGATAATCTCGCCCAAGTCTTGACATATCCTTTACAATAACCGTTTTAACCTTTCCGTCCTCAATATCCTTTATCATTTCTTTAAAAGATGGTCTTTCAAAATTTGTCCCGCTCCAACCGTCGTCAATATAAAATTGAGGTGAAGGATAATTGTTGTCGCTTGCATATTTGCTTAAAATTACTTTTTGATTTATGATGCTGTTGCTGTCGCCGTCCAATGCGTCCTCTTGTGATAATCTGCAATAGAGAGCAGTAATTGTGTCGGGATTATTCATTATTAAAATCCTCCTTTTCGTCGCCCGACAAAACAGAGTGTATATTTGAATTATACCGCGCTTTTTCTGAATTGTCAGCTTCTTTTGATTTTATTTTTTCGGAGAGCATTAAACGAATGACTTTATTGTTCAATGTTTCCGTTCCCGAAAAGGTAGTTTCAACCTCGTATGTTGTACCGCCCATATTATATCTTGTAATATAGCCGTAGTCTCTTTGTTGCTTATTCATTCCTATCCAATTCTTTCCGTTAAGTAAAGAAAAACTATATAATAGCAAGCATAGCCAATGGATATCCATTGACACAAAATCAAAATTTTC
>JAFQPV010000333.1 GCA_017411585.1 Clostridia bacterium
AAGCACACGGCTATGTTTGTGACGTTACAAACGAAGCTCAGGTTACAGAAACCATCGCTAAGATTGAAAAAGAAGTTGGCGTAGTTGATATTCTCGTTAATAACGCAGGTATCATCAAGCGCATCCCGATGTGCGAAATGAGCGCTGAGGACTTCAGAAAGGTAATCGACATTGACCTCAACGGTCCGTTCATTATGTCGAAAGCTGTAATCCCGTCCATGATCAAAAAAGGTCATGGTAAGATTATCAACATCTGCTCGATGATGAGTGAGCTTGGTCGTGAGACTGTTTCCGCTTATGCAGCTGCTAAGGGCGGTCTTAAGATGCTGACACGCAATATCTGCTCCGAGTACGGCGAAGCAAACATTCAGTGTAACGGTATCGGCCCGGGTTACATCGCTACCCCGCAGACCGCACCGCTTCGCGAAAGGCAGGCAGACGGCTCCAGACATCCGTTTGACCAGTTTATCATCGCTAAGACTCCGGCAGCACGTTGGGGTACTCCGGAAGACCTGATGGGTCCGGCAGTGTTCCTCGCTTCCGACGCTTCCAACTTCGTAAATGGTCACATCCTTTACGTTGACGGCGGTATCCTGGCTTACATCGGCAAGCAGCCGTAATGCTACATAACTCTTAAAACACATAAAGAGAAACTCCATTTTCAGAGTTTCTCTTTTTTGTTATCTTCTTAAAAATTCCACTTTAGCGGCGGACGGGTTTGTCTGCCATTATTTTTTTGTATGTTCGGTCTTGACAATATCTCTTCCGGTGCCGGCGCAGCTTCGGGTTGCACCGTTTGTGCCTCTTCTGCATCACGCGCAGTGCGAAGCGATTGATAGCTATCGAGCATCGGCATACGGTTGAGCGGCGCTTGCGGCGCATCCTGTGCAGGGGGCATCTGTACAGGTGTGCGCATTTGCTCATCGGGCAGCATATCTGCCATACTGCTTTCGTCTCGACGGCTTAAGTCAATCTGCTGGCGCGCCTCCTCCGGCTTAAAGCCGTTCTTCTCCGGATTCTCAAAATCATGCGGCAGCACCGAGCTTTCATACGCCTTCACAAAATGATACCACAGCTGATGGTCCATCCCCTCCCCCTGCGGCAGGGCAAACACTTCTCTGTACAGCTTTAATGCATCGTTTGTTTGTGCATCGTTTACACCCGTAATCTCCACATGCGGCAGATTGCGAAACCGTTTATGCATCACCTGAAGCATCGCCTGCAAAACCGCAAAACGCGCACGCGTTTCACCTGCCGGCACCTTAAAATCCTCCCTGGTAAACAGCTGCACACAAATCGGATCATTTCCCTCAATCACGGCAAAATCGTATTCCTCCACAATCAAATCCCACGTTTCATTATCGACCACGCCGGTCGGCTCCATATTCTTCATGCGCTGAAAATTTTTCACAGCGTTTTCAGTCGTTTCGTTAAAAAAGCCATCCGGAATGAGCTCCGGCTGCATCCCTCGCACCTGAAAAATTGCACGCAGCATCTGCTGCAAATTATAAACCGGCATACCGTAATCCGTCTGATGCACAACAATCTCTCCTTTATTCATAGTCCCTATCCCCTCTTTGCAAATCGCGCCCCGGAAACTGCGATGGCGAAGTCAGTGTTTGCGAAACAATGCCGACATATGCGCTTGTGATTGCTTCCCACGTTGCGCGGTCAACATTTCCGGTTTGCGGCAGCCCTGACTGCATTTGGAATTGTCGCACAGCATCCGCCGTTTGTTGTCCGTAGATGCCATCTACCGGGATAAAGGCGTTATTTCCGTTATCAAGTGCAATCGCATTTAAATATTCCTGCAGCGCAGAAACCGTATCACCGCGCGAACCGACGGTAAGCGTCTCGGTCGGTGCAGGCACAAGATTGATGCGAAAGGCATCATTTCCCTCAAACACACGCTCTACTGTACCGCGAAATTGACTGTAAATTGCATTCCACGTTACATCGCCAACTACGCCATCCGGCGTAAGTCCGTTGATTTTTTGAAATGCAACCACAGCATCCTCTGTACGCTGTCCAAAGACACCGTCTACAGTCACCGGTGGAATATACGGATCAAAGGCAGACAAAACAGACAGAAAATACTGCAATATGGTCACTTTCTCACCGCGGTCGCCGAGCGAAATCGCATCCGGGTATTCCAAACTGATGCCAAACAGGCGCTGTCCTTCGGAATTGAGCTCTGCAAGGCGCGTAATGCCAACATAGATGTTTATCAGCTTATACCATGTTGCACGCCCGACAATTCCATCCGCCGTTAGTCCGAAGATTTCCTGAAACCTACGTACCGCCGCCTCTGTGCGCGAGCCATAAATCCCGTCAACACTTTCAAGCTTCGGGATGGCAGGATAGTTTTGCGAAATGCGGTTTAATTCGCGCTGTACAACGACGACATTTTCGCCGTAGCTGCCCCGGCGCAATGCCTCTCCCGGATAAGAGCGCATCAAATTCTGTATTGGCGCATTGACCACAAGCTCAATATCATTTCCGTAATAATTGTACAAAATATCCATTGCACTGTAGCCGTCACGCGCGAGGTACTCACTACCCCACTGCGAAAGTCCCCTGCATGTCACGGTTGTGCCGTTGCAGTATTTTGCGGCAAGCGGCTCAATAAAACCCATACGGCGCAAATAGTCATTAAATGTGATGTCCACAATGCGGTCTATATTGTCAAAAATATTTCTGCCATAAATGTACTTTTGGTCGTACGCCGTCGAGCTGGTGATGTCATAATCATAGCCGCGGCTCGGGTAAATTTCCGTATACACCTTGGTGAGTGCGTACGAAATCTGTGCATAGATATTGGCTACAATTGCTGCCTCGTTCCATGTAGGATAAATTTCACTGGAGGCAACATTTTTGATGTAATCTATAAAAGGTACGGTCACGTTGTTTGCATTCGAATCCGGCGAGCCTAAGTGCACCGTAATCGTATTCGGTATGTAAGGTATAACAGTAGGCATAGCACCCCTCCTATAACTGTTGTGGCGTGATGTAAATTTGTTCTACGCTCTGATTGTCCGAAAGTCGCTCACTGCTCGGAATCAACTGCACAAGCTGTCTGGTTTGCGTATCGGCAAACACCTGCACGTTATGAATATACACTCGGTGATAATCCGGGTGGCGCACCCGGATATCCACTTTCGTAAACGGCGTACCGTTCTCCGGTGATTCGGACGTCCCTGCATCCGGTGTATCGACCAAAACCGGTGTCGTTTCTCCGTTTCTGTCCGTTGTGCGGTAGGCAAGCAAAACCTCCTCGTCACCGTTTCGCTGCACAATATGCACACCGGCATCTGCGATTGGCAATGCCTCATTTCCTAAAAAGGTTCGCACGATGATTGCACCCCTTGCTGCCATATGTAACCCTCCTAAAACAAAGTTACTAAAACTATATGGAAATCGCGTGCGCTTTATTCCCAAGATTTTCTTGTATTTTTCCAAAAAAGTGGTATACTTATAAAAGAACATTTAGATTATGAGGTTTATATATGCTACAGTTTCACGAACCAATGCTTGAAGATAAGGCAGCAGTGGATGCCATCCTGCGCATCGCACCGTGCCCGACACTGGAATACAATTTTACAGTACAGTTTATTTGGAAAACGATTTTTCACACAAAAATATGCGTACAGGACGGTTTTTTCTTTTCCGTATCCGGTAAGGACAAGCCTTCTTTTCTGTTCCCTGCAGGTCGTGGCGATATTTCTAAGGCGCTCGCCGAAATTGATGCCTATGCAAAAGAAAACGGCATCAGTATGCGTTTTCATTCCGTTTCCCCTATACAAAAGGAAATCTTAGAAGAAATGTATCCCAACAGATTTGAGTTTAAATATGTGCGCGATGCAGGCGATTACATCTATGATGCAGAAAGCCTGCGCACACTGAAGGGCAAAAAGCTCGCTGCAAAGCGCAACCATATCAACCGCTTTTTGGAAAACCATCCGGATTGGACCTATGAGCGCATCAGCGCAGAAAATATGGATGAGGTCAAGGAAATGAACCAACAGTGGTGCGAAATCATGGACTGCGACGGTGACGAAAGTCTCAGAGAGGAGATTTGCTCTGTACGAAGCGCGCTTAAAAACTATGACGCGCTCGATTTAAACGGTGGTCTTTTGCGCGCCGGTGGCAAGGTAATTGCATTTTCCATCGGCGAGCGTTTAAATGACGACACCTATCTTGTGCACATCGAAAAAGCCTTTGCCGACATCCAGGGCGCATATCCGATGATGAATCAGCAGTTTGTATTAAACAATGCAGACGGTTACAGCTTCATTAACCGCGAGGATGACGCCGGTGACGAAGGCCTGCGCAAAGCGAAGCTTTCCTATCGTCCGGTGGAGATTGCGGAAAAATACGTCGCACAGGAGAAATAAGATGATTTGTGCTTATAAAGAAAAGGATTATAAGGACGTTGTCGCGCTTTGGCAGGAAGCCTTTGGAGATACCGAAGAAGACATCGCTGCTTGTATGCGCCACTTTGCGCCGTATCTGACACTTTATACCGAGGGCGATGCGCTGCTTGGTATGTTTATGCGTATGCCGCTGTATGCCGGCGATCAAAAGGGCGAGTATATTTATGCCGTTGCAACGGCAAAGGCTGCACAGGGGTGCGGCATTGCAACAAAGCTTTTAGATGTCGCAAAAGCGGATGTGGACAGCGGAAAAATTGATTTTCTTGCGCTTGTGCCGGCAAAGCCTTCCCTTTTTGACTTCTACGAAAAGCGCAGCTTTATAAAAGGCTCGCTCGTTACAAAAATCAACTACGCGAAACAAGGCCGCGAAAAATCCGGCATATCCTTAAAACGCATAACGGCGCAAGAGATGTATATAAAAAGAAGCGCATATTTTCAAACTCTTGCAGCGTGGGATACGCAAATGCTTTCAGCCATCGACGAAATCTATGGCGGTTGCTTTTATGCATTGGAAGACAAAGGCTTTTGTCTTGCCTATCCGACAGCTGATAAGGTAATTGTATCGGAGCTTTGCGTAAACGGCATAGAAAAAGAGGCCGCGCTCGAAGCGCTCTGCGCATACTTTGGCAAAGACAAAATCGAGGCTGTCTTGCCGGATGCAAACGGCGAAGCATTTGCCATGTTCTACCCCGCAGAAGCGGCAAAGCTGTATTTTAACATTGCAATCAATTGAGGATGCTTATGAAAGATGAAATCAGAAAACAAATGAAAGCTATGCGCCGCGCACTTTCACCGGAAGAAATGGCACAGAGCGCAATGCTTGTTACAGAAGAAATCATCAAAACAGATGCGTATGCGTGTGCAAAGACCATCTGCTTGTATTTGTCCGCCTACAAAGAGGTTGACACCTCTGCCCTGCTTGCACGATGCAAGCAAGATAAAAAAACCGTCCTTTTACCGGTAACGGCAAAGAACGGCACAATTACACTTTATAAAGATAACGGCAAATATAAAAAAGGCAACTTTAACATAACAGAGCCGGACAGCGCCGAAACTGCGGATGCAAAAACCGTAGATTTGTTTATTATCCCCGCGCTTGCGTTTGACAAAAGCGGCAATCGTCTCGGCTTCGGTATGGGCTGCTACGACAGACTGTTAAAGAATGCAAACGGCTACAAAATCGGCATCGGCTATGCGTTTCAGCTTATAGACAGCCTGCCGAGTGATGTGCACGACATTAAAATGGACATGGTACTCTGCAAATAAAAAAATTCGTTCCGCGGTATGACATTTCTACGTCGCCGGACACCTTATACCCATGACAAGTTAGTAAAAAAACACATTTCCAGAGGTGTCATTCTTCTTTTGTCATATTCTTTCTTAAAGCTTTTGCATTGTTTGTTAATTCCGGATTGTGTTTTCTCTCCATGTATCCCTCCACCACCTTCGGTGGTCCCCCTCCGGAATCCTCCCACCGTCTACGACGGTCCCCCCTCCTTTAGGCAAGGAGGGCTTTGCAAGGGAGGCTTTTTATTTCGCCAAAACTCGACAATCCTTATATAAAAACTGTATAATCTGGATGCCACACAGGGGAAACATTTTTGATTTAGAC
>JAFQPV010000034.1 GCA_017411585.1 Clostridia bacterium
ATTATCGCTCCAACGCCAAACAATACCGCAAAGAAAGCAATAAATAAAAATGCCAAATACGCAACCTGGCTTATAGAAAACAGACTCAAAACCTTTATCAATAAACTATACATTACATCAATCCCTCTATTGTAGTATCCTCAACAAGACTGTGTATATCAATTATACCACGCTGTCATACAACTTTCAAGTTTTCTCTTTAATTCAAAACAAGCATCCCCGCCAAAGCAGGGATGCCGAAAACTTATTCTACTGTTACCGGGACGCTTGCCTTGATTGTTCTGCCATTTGCTGTATACGCAATTTCAATTGCAGCAGAGCCGGCTTTCAGAAGTGTTACCTTGCCGTTTGCATCTACGCTTGCAACCTCCGGCTTTGTGCTGGTAAACTTGACATTTGCCATATCCAGTGCAACCTCGCCGCCGTTTGCATTTTCACCTTTCACACAAAGCTGTGCGGTATTGCCTGCCAGCATGTTAATCGAGCTTTCGTAGAAGTAGCTCGTCCACGCATTCTGATCATCAGCTTCCATTTGTGCGCTGTCATAGAAGCGCACCTCGGAAATGCCCGCCCATGTAGAATTGGACGAAAGCGTACAAGTCAGGCGAACAAAGCGCGCCTGTACATCGCCGAGGGCGAACACATCATGGTCAACGCCAAGCGGTGTTTCCACGGTTGTTACCTTCGTGAAGTTTACGCCGTCATTCGAAATTTCAACATCGTATTTGTAGCTGCGGCTCATTGCCTTATAGCCGGAAAGTGCGAACGAATGCAGGGTTTGCACTGCACCGAAATCGTAGCAAATCCAGTTACCGAGACCGTTTGCCGACCAGCGGTTTACGGTTTCTTCGCTGATGACACCGTCGTATGTACCGTTCATCGGATACTTTTCTTCGGTCCACTCAATGGAGCTTGTTGCGCTCTGAATGGTTAAGTACGACTGGTATGGCGGAAGTGGATTGCCGCCCTCTACCTTTATCTCCAGTGTCTTTACCACCGTATCCGAGCCCGTACCGATTACGCCCTCAAATGCATTTTCAACAAAATTGAAGGTGTAGGTCTTTCCGTCAATCGTAACCGTTGCAGGGCTGCCCTGGGTAATAACCGCTTCCTTGTCGGAAATCACCGAAATGGTCGGCGTAGCTGCGCCCTTGGCAATCTGAACATTGTAGTTATAAATCTCACTATCGAAGAATTTAATCTCCTGACCGTCTGCCTGCACGCGGATGTCTAACAAATCAATGATTTTGTTAATCTTCTCTGCATCGTAGTTTACAGGGGCATCTGTGATAAGGATTAAGCCTCTGTCGTCCCAGAAAACCTCTTTACCGAGCGCTTCTACGAGTGCGCGGAGCGGAATTAAGGTTCTGACGCCGATTTCCTGTGCCGGCACATCGAGCGTTACGGCATTGCCGTCTACAACCATTTGGTCAGAGCCGAGCTGCAAGGAGATGCTCTTTGTGCCCTTCTTGATGCCGACAGTCTGTGTTGCATCATTCCACGATACGCTTGCGCCGATGTTTTCGGAGATAAAGCGCACCGGCACAAGCGTTCTGCCGCTTTGTACAAGCGGCTTAATGTCTAAATTATTTGTGTCCACATAAGTCTTTTTACCCATTGCATACGCATTCGGGTTATCTACCTTGAGTGCAACCACACCGGTCAGTGTCTGACTTGTGGTTTTTGAACTGCTGCCGTTTGCGCTCCAATTTTCGAGCTTTACAACCGGCTGCACAGCCGGTATGCCCTCACCTTCAGCGAGCGGCACAAATTCCACGGTTAAATCCAATACTTTCTGATTTGTAATATGGATAAAGAGCTTGTGTTCTTCAATATTCGGCTGAATTTCCGGGTCCGGAGAGGTCGGCAGCGGCTCTGCCGCCATAATACCGAATTTAGCATCCGCAGGACCCTGCGTGATGCGCACGAGCATTTTATCTTCATCCATTTCCAGAAGCGCACTCTTGCCGTCCGGCGCGAGCGTAATTTCTGCCTTTGTATTTGCAAACCAGTAAAACTCGCTTTCTGCCTTTGCTGTAATTTCATCCTGAATTACAAGCACATCGCGGTTACCCGTCAGCATAAAGCCGCGCTTTGCCTTTTCATAGTCTTTATTGGTCGGTGTCATATCAATTATGCCATATGCTGTATTGTCACCGCTCTCGAAACGATCCAGCTCCGAGAAATACTGATAGTACATATCCGCCATATCCTGCTGCGGGTTTGCAATGATGGTGTTGTTTGCCTCACCGCGCGCATGGTAGTACTGATAGTGACCATTCTTTTCTGTCTTTGTATGGTAGTTCGGCCAGCCGTAAAGTATACCTGCGGACAAGCCTGCCGGTTCTCTGCCGTACATATGCACCCAGCGCTTGCCCATCCAGTCTAAAACGAAGCCGCCGGCATCGAGGTTAGAGTGTCCTGCCGTTTCATCGCCGCCGCGCGCCATAACGACAAATGCATCGGTGTCTGCAAAGCTCGAGCGCATGGAAATACCGTTCGCACCGAGCGGCTCGTTGGATTTATAGAATTTATCGAGCGGCATCTCCCCTGCAGCCATATTGTCCGGGTCATACCACAATAAAGAAAATACTGCATCTCTGCCGTTAAACGGCGAGGCTTTCGGATTGGTTTCAATCAAATTCAATACATACCAAGCATACTGCGGCTTGTTGTATTTATTTGCAAGCCAGAACATAATCGGCGTATACTGCAGGCTCGACGAGCCGTCACCATAGTTAAATGCACCGGTTGTACCGTTATAATAAATCGGGAAATCGCTTGTCTTGTCTAAACCGCGCACATCCTTAAAATCCAGTCTTGCCGGCAGAGTCTTCCCCGGCTCAAGCGCGGAATCGAGCGCAGCCATTGCTTTGACCTGATGGCGCACACCGTAGTCCCAGTATGTCAGCGGCTCAGCATATGCGCCGTCTGCCGAGATTTCCTGGAAGGAGTACGGAAGACCGATTGCCGCCTTGTCCAAAACATAATCTGCAATCTCCGGCAGCTCGTCTGCAAAGGCAATTGCCGCAACGAGGTTCGAGCCGTTACATACATTGTTCCAGTTGCTTGCGCCCTTCATCCACGAGGTTGTGCCTGTGCCCAAGCCTTCGTAGAACAATACCGACTCATTAAAGCCCTTTTCAAGCACCCAGCCGACAATCTTTTCTCTTTCTGCCTCTGTCCAGTCATTGTAGAGCCAGTCATAGCACAGACCGTATGCAAGCAGGATATGCGCTGTGCAGAGGAAAGCATCCGAGCCCCAATCCGGCCAAGAACCGACATATTCCAACTCCTGCCATACTCTGTCCTTATAGCGCACATCGCCGGTTAAGCAATACGCCGCCGCAACCGGGATAATATTTGTTTTAAACGCGGTAGAGCAATCGTTAATATTATCTCTTGCGTTTCTTTCATACTTTGTCGGCGGACTCGGCAGTACAGAATTTGCAGAGGCGATAATCGCATCGTACCAAAGCTGCATATTCTCATCGGTTGCCGCCTTTTCCTTGACCGCCTGCCAGTCGGTGGTGAAAATACGCGGATGCGACTTGCGCATTACATCCAAATAACCGGTTTTGTTCTCGTCTTTAACCGTCAGCCTATCCCAGTTTACGGTTTTACCGTTTGCGCCAAACATACCGCCGAGGTCCTTATCCGGCGTTGTGATGCGCACATTGTCCATTGCCGTCCAGCTGCCATCCGTCGCTGCCTTTGTCTGGAAGCGCACGCGAAAGCTCGTTGCATCTATCTCTGGCAGCGCCTTTGTATGTAGCAGTCTGCCCGCTACATACACCGCTGCTTCCCCTTTTCTGAAGTCGCAGCGGATTTTGATATGTGTCCAATCCGTAAACTTCCACGGTGTATCAAAGCTTACAAGCACAGTATTTGCATTTTGATCCGTAAGATTCACATAAAGACTGCTTGCGCCAAGGCTCGATTTTACATCATAGTCAATCGTCAGGTATGTAAGCCCTTCCGTCGGAACAAAGCGATCGATACGCGGTGAGCGCGTAGATGCATCCGCCGCATCCGGCTTGCCGTGATACGACTTGAGCATCACATTTTCCGGATTTGCCGGGTCCGGCTCTGCATAAAAGCGCGCCAAATCCGTAATCGCACTCGAGGTAAAGCCGTCATTCGGGTTCATTTCCGGCGCTGTGCCGATTGCCGCAGCCTCAAAGTCTGCATCAAGAAGTGTGAGAACATCGCCGCTCTCCGGCTGCTCATCCGCTGCATCGTACTTGCTTGTCGGCAGCGCATCCTCTACAACCTTCTCTTTGTTTACATAGTCCGGATTGCTCGACGAAAGCTTGATGTTGTCGAGCATAACAAAGCTGCCATCCATCTCTGCCTTCACCATAAAGCGCACGCCGAATCTTGTAAGGTCGACAAATTTAATCGTTTGATTTGCAAAGGGTTTACCATCCACATATGCCTGCGCCTCACCGGTTTCGGTGTCGATTTTCACTTCGACATGGCGCCACTTCTTTGCTTCCAAACCCTCAAAGCTGATTTTACCGATGGACGCATCCTTCGGGTCAAGTGCGCGAAACATCAGCTGAAAATAAGAAGCACCGGTGTCGCAGATATCAAAGGAAATCGTCAACTTCTCCAAATCGTTTAAGTAAA
>JAFQPV010000334.1 GCA_017411585.1 Clostridia bacterium
CACAAAAGAACAGCTTTTTGCCCTTGAAAATGCGCTGAAATACGAAAAAATCTAAAAAAATACGATTTTTGAAAAATTTTTCTTGCTTTTTATAAAGGGATGTGTTAAACTATCATAGTGATTTATCAAGGATATGGAGGTGAACGGATTGCCGAATATTAAATCTGCAAAGAAAAGAGTTAAGGTTATCAAGACAAAATCTTTGAGAAATCAGATGATTAAGTCTGCGCTGAAGACTTACATTAAGAAGTTCGAGACAAGCGTTACAGCCGGTGACAAGGCAGTTGCAACTGAAAACTTCAATCTCGTTGTTAAGAAGATTGACCAAGCTGTTGCTAAGGGCGTTCTCAAAAAGAACACAGCTGCTAGAAAGAAGTCCAGATTGGCTCATGAGCTCAACAAAATTGGTGCGTAACGGACTGTTTTGCGTAAATACACTCTAATGATGAGTGAAAGGTATGTTTTTAACATACCTTTTTTGCGTTGAGGGGAGAATTTTATGGGTAAGTATAAAAGATTGGCAATCAATACAATTATTTTTGCGATAGCATCGTTTAGCTCGAAGCTGTTGTCTTTTTTGATGCTGCCTTTGTATACAAACATCCTCTCGACAGAGGACTATGGCGTAGTCGATATTGTATTGCAAACTTGTAATCTCTTGATTCCGCTTGCGAGTGTGGGCATCATCAATGCAATTATTCGTTTTGGGCTTGAAAAGACGGCGGATAAAAAAGGTGTGCTGACCATTGGATGTATCACCCTGGGCAGCGGTTTTGTTGTGCTCTTGCTGTTTGCGCCGCTGCTGTATAAAGTAGAAGTGTTGGCGCCGTATGTGCCGTATATGTATTTGCTGATTTTGATGTCCTGTGCGCACGGCTTGTTTTCGCAGTTTGCACGTGCAATCGGTTATGTGAAGTTTTATGCGGTTGACGGCGTGCTTTCTACGATTTTGACCATTGGTCTTAATGTGCTGTTTCTGGCAGTGCTGGATATGGGCATTGAGGGTTATCTGCTGGCAACCATTCTGACGGATATGCTTTGCGCTGTATTGGATTTTTTATTTGTCCGGATGTATCGCTACTTAAACATAAAGCGCGTGGCGCGCTCGCTCTGGGTTTCGATGTTGGCGTATTGTATTCCGCTGATTCCGAATACGATTTGTACATGGATTATGTCCATTTCGAGTAGATATATCTTATTGGGGAGTTTTGGAGAATCGGAAACCGGTATTTTTGCGGTTGCAAATAAAATTCCTACTATATTAATGATTGTAGCGAATATCTTCTCTGAAGCGTGGCAGATTTCTGCTGTAACGGAAGAAGAGGGCAGAGATGCATTCTTCACGCGCATCTGTAGCTTGTATCAGGCGCTGGCGTTTACGGTTGCATCGGGCTTGATACTGTTTTCGCAGCTTGCGGTGCGTATTTTAGCTGCGCCGGATTACTATTCCGCGTGGCAGTATATTCCGCCGCTTGTCATCGGTACGACATTTGGATGCATATCGACATTCCTTGCGAGTATCTATATGATTAACCGTAAAAGCGTTTATACGTTAATGACAACAGCAATTGCGGCAGTGCTGAATATTGCTCTCGGAATCTGCTTTGTGCAAGCGTTCGGTGCAATCGGTGTTGCATATGCAACGGCAATCAGTTATTTTGTGCAATTTGCCATCCGGGCGGTGCACACAAGAAACATTGTGAAAATTTCTTGGAATCTTCCGCGTTTGTTTGCAAATGTTCTTTTGCTTTTGGGGCAGACAATTGTGATGTTGTCGCAGATTAAGGGGTATCTGTTGGTTAGTGCAGTGCTTCTGCTTGCAGTGTTTGTACTGAATGTGAAGGATGTGCTTGTTTTAGTTCGTCAAAAGGTAAAAAAAGGATAAGCCTTTGTGGTATTTGTACACTTTCTTAAATTTAAGTGTCGAAATTTGATGATTTATAGAGCAAAGTGCACC
>JAFQPV010000335.1 GCA_017411585.1 Clostridia bacterium
ATGCCCGTAAAGACGCGTACGATAGTTCTCGCAAAAGTAGTATTTTCATATCTTTCGGACTTGCTTTTTACGCTTCGCCTGCCGCGCCCATTTGCGGGCGGCAAGGTCAGCTGTGTACGCCCCGAAACAGCGACGGGGTATTCCTTCCCGAGCGGACACACGCAAAATTTTGCCACCTGGTCCAATGCGCTGGCGCAGCATTTTAAAAAGACTTGGCTATGTGTGCTCGCCATTGTGTTAACGCTTTTAATGGCATTTTCCAGAATCTATCTGGGCGCACATTATCCGAGCGATGTCCTTGTCGGCGCGCTCTTGGGCATCGGCTTTGCCTACGCAGGCAATTGGCTGTTTGATAAAATTTCAAACAAAAATATACTCTATGGCGGCACGGCACTTCTGCTTTTGCCGTTTGCAATTTACTTCTTTATTGCGGCAGATACGCAGTATGCAGACTTTTTTAAGTTCTTCGGTCTGCTCATCGGTTTTCTGTGCGGCACAGTCTTTGAAGAACGGTTTGCAAAGCTCGACTGCAACACTACGGTTTTCAAAAAGCTTGCACGTGTCGTCATCGGCGTTGCGCTTGCCGTCGTTATTAAAGAAGTGCTCAAAAAGCTGTTTATGTGCGATAATTTACAGCTATCGCTCGTTTTAGATGCTGTGCGCTATTTTGCGCTGACGTTTATCATCCTCGGCATTTGTCCGTGGGTATTTAAAAAGGTGAGATTATAAACAAAAAAGAGATTTGCCTCTTTTTTTATTTATACACCAAGCGCCGCCGCACCGATGACGCCGGCATCGTTACCGAGTGTTGCAACGCAGAATTTTGCGCGTGGCAGGCTCGTTACATCGCCGTAGCACTCTTTATCAAGAATTGCCTGCACTCTGCTAAGAAGCGGCGCGCCGGCTTTGGAAACACCGCCGCCGAGGACAACCATCTCCGGCTGAAAAATGCTGATGAGATTCACAATGCCGCACGCAAGGTAGCGCGCAAAGTTATCAACGACATTTTCCGCTACAGGGCAGCCCTGCGCAAGCGCATCAAATACGGTTTTGCCGTTGATTTTCTCCAAATCACCGCCAACAGACTTGTACAAAATGCTGTTCGGATTTGCTTTTGCAGCGCCTTTCGTCTGTGCAATCAGCGCCGTTGCGGAAGCATACTGCTCCCAGCAGCCGCGTCTGCCGCACACGCACGGCAAGCCATGCATATCAATCACCATATGCCCGACCTCACCGCCACCGTGGTTAAAGCCGTTATAAATCTTTTTATCAATGATAATGCCACCGCCGACACCGGTACCGATGGTAACCATAATCGAATGATCCACATCCTTTGTTGCACCGCCGTATGCCTCGCCAAGCGCGGCACAGTCGGCATCGTTTGCCAAAAATACCGGCACATTAACAACCGCCTGAAGCAGCTTTGCAATCGGGGTATTTCTAAAATTCACATTGTCACATTTCAAAATAATGCCCGTATCCGTGTTGCACCAGCCCGGCACGCCGAGTCCGATGCTTTCGATATCCTTTTCCGTTAAATTGTGCTTTTCCATCAAGGTTAGTATCAAACGGATAATATCATCTACAATTTCTTTTTCCGCTCTTTTGCCAAGTGTTGGTGTGCTTAATTTATCTACAATTTGAAACTGTGCATCCGTAAGTCCGGCAACCAAATTTGTGCCGCCGATATCTACGCCGATTCTCATACCCTTCATCCTTTCATTTATACTCATATTTTACCCCTAAAGTATATCACAAACTCCTATATTGTCAATGCGAAAGATAATGCAAAAAACATTGACGATTGTGTATTGACTTTGCACGTATGATAAGCTATAAATAAAGTAGAATTATAAAGGAGGCTTCAAAAATGCTTCAGCCCGAAATGCAGTACGATTTCAGAAAAGAAATGCTTGAAATACATAAAAAGAAGCTACGCGATAACGCAATTATGCCAAGTGCAGACGAATTTGAAATTAAAAACGGCTTCACCGTCGTTGTTTCTGCTGATGCATCCGATGTTATCTTGACCGCTGCAAAGGATTTAACGGAGTATTTATATATCTCCATGGGCGTATCCGTCCTGCTGAAAACCGGCACACCGACGGATGGTGATGTTTATATCGGTCTTGCGGCAGACACCGGCGCGGCACTCGAAAATGCAGACGGCTATATGGGCTATGTCTGCGAGGTTGCGGACAGAATCATCATCAGCGGCGCGGACGAGCGCGGCTGTGCGCAGGCGGTGTATTTTCTCGAAGATGAAATGACTGTAAGGCACGCACCGTTCCTTATCAAAAAGACGACACGCAGAAAAGCGATGTTTTCCCCGAGAATGGTGCATTCCGGCTATGGACTTGACGAATATCCCGACGCGCACCTGCGCGCGATAGCGCACGCGGGGCGCGATGCAATTCTGGTGTTCGTTAAAGGCGTGAATATGACACCGTACG
>JAFQPV010000336.1 GCA_017411585.1 Clostridia bacterium
AAGTACGCGAGAAAGCTTTTGGCAGTAGCGCACCTGCGCGGCAAGCTGCACCGCAGGGCGAGAAAATGCAGCTGCCGCAGATGAACGGCGAAGGACAACGCCCGAAGCTGCCAACAGATGTGCAGGGAGCACCGCAGCCGAAATCGGATACGGTGCAAGTCTCCCAAATGGATGCTGAAGCGGAAAAAGGTGAAAAGGCGGCAAAGGACACAAAGGAAAATGAAGGATATATTTTCACGGATGCGGATTTTGAAATGCGCGAGGTGACCACCGGCGTTAGCAGTGATGATGAAATTGAAATTATAAGCGGACTTGAGGTCGGTGAATATGTTAAGATTATCCAGACTGTAAATAACAGAGCGACAATCACCATGCCGGGTGCAATGGGCGGCATGGGTGGTATGGGCGGTATGCCTGGTGGTATGACTGGCGGCATGGGCGGACAGCGTAGTGGCGGTATGAGCGGTCAGCGTACAGGCGGTATGGCTGGAGGTCGATAAGCATGAAGCATACACTTAAATCCGATGCGGAGTATATGGTTGAAATCCGCGATATGTACAAAATTTACAAAATGGGCGATAATGAGGTGCGCGCGCTTGACGGTGTGAACTTAAAAATCAAGCCGCGAGAGTTTGTTTCGATTATCGGTCCGTCCGGCTCTGGCAAATCGACGCTGATGAATATGATTGGTTGCTTGGACACGCCGACAAGCGGCGAATATTATATTGACGGCAATGAAGCTGCCGGTCTAAATGATGATGAGCAGGCATTTATCCGCAATAAAAAAATCGGCTTTATTTTTCAGCAGTACAATTTGTTAGCGAAGCTGACGGTGGAAGAAAATGTTGAACTTCCGCTGATTTATGCAGGTTATGAGCACGAGGAGCGAAAACGCCTTGCGCGAACGGCACTCGAGCGCGTTGGTATGTACGACAGGCGACTGCATAAGCCGACGGAGCTTTCCGGCGGTCAGCAGCAGAGGGCCTCTATTGCACGCGCACTTGCGGCGCGCCCGCCGATGATTTTGGCGGATGAGCCGACAGGTGCATTGGATTCGAAAACCGGTATTGAGGTTTTGAATATGCTTAAAGAGCTGCACCAAGAGGGCAAGACGGTTGTGTTGATTACGCATGACAATAAAATTGCGCACGAGGCGGAACGAATTGTGCGCATTATGGACGGCAAAATCGTGTTTGACAGTCAAACCGACGGTGACAAGGGTGAAGTAAACGTATGAGGCAGGTTTAAAGGAAGGGATAGGGTTTGAATTTTTCACAATGCCTGAAAATGGCAATCAAAAGCATAGTTGCAAACAAAGTGCGCTCTGTTTTAACCATGCTGGGCACCATTATCGGTGTGGCATCCGTCATTGCACTGATGGCAATCGGACAGGGCACGACCAATACAATTACGGATACGATTTCCTCTGCCGGCACGGATATTGTAACGCTGATGATTCCGGGACGCGGGGATAAAACGCTAAAGCCGGAAGAAATTGAAGGCTTTGTTATGGAAAATGAAGCGTATTTTTCGGCGGTGGTGCCGGTGGTATCGTCAAGTGCTGTTGTGAAAAACGGGAACAAGAATACAGAAGGCACAACAAGCTTGACAGGTACGGGCACGGCGTATCAGTCGATACGCGATATAGAGCTGGAGAGCGGCAGATATATTACCGATATTGACGTTTTGGAGAAAAAGCGCAATGTCGTTGTCGGCACGTATATCAAAAATGAGCTTTTCGGCGGTGAAAATCCGATTGGACAAACGGTGAAAATCAATGGTGAGCCATTTCATGTGGTTGGCGTTTTAGAAGAAACGAATGACAGTAAAGAGGGCGGTGCAGATGATGCGGTTGTCATTCCGTATTCTGTGGCGGCGCGTATTTTGGGCAATGCCCGCATCAGCACATACACACTGCAGCTGACAGATGAGAATTTAAATGAAATTGCAGTGGCAAGGCTGGAAAACTTTTTGTACGAGAAGTTTTCGGATGACAGCGCTTACCGCGTCACAGACAATGCCGCCTTGATTGAATCGCTCAACGATGCGTTGGATACTATGGTGGGGATGCTTGCCGGTATTGCGGCGATTTCTTTGTTGGTTGCAGGCATCGGTATTATGAACATTATGCTGGTTTCCGTTACGGAACGCACGAGGGAAATCGGCATCCGCAAAGCCATCGGCGCAAAGCGCAAAAACATTCTTTTGCAGTTTTTGGTAGAGGCGATTATGATTAGCTCGCTGGGCGGTATTATCGGTATGCTTCTCGGTATCGGACTTGGCTCTGCGATGGGCTCGCTTATGGGAATTGAAGCGATGCCCGATGTTGGCACGATTGTGCTTGCATTTGGCTTTTCTATGGGCATGGGTGTTTTCTTCGGATTTTATCCGGCGAATAAAGCGTCGAAGCTTAATCCGATTGATGCATTAAAGTTTGAATAAGGAGAGACACATAAATGAAAAAAACAGTGGCAATACTGCTTTCGTGCTTGCTGATGCTTTCTGTATGCAGTCAGGCAGGCGCAGCGGCATTTACCGATGTGCAGACATCAGATTATTTTTATGAAGAAGCGCAGCTTT
The DNA here is from genome assembly GCA_017411585.1 of Clostridia bacterium. Taxonomy (GTDB): domain Bacteria; phylum Bacillota; class Clostridia; order UBA1381; family UMGS1253; genus RGIG2041. The sequence goes on from JAFQPV010000336.1 coordinate 2,581, forward strand.
TACATATGCTTGGCATTGTGTCCGGCGATACGGCGGGGACACTTCGCCCGTATGACCCAATCAGCCGTGCGGAATTTGCAAAGCTGTCTGCCGGTATGCTGGATAAGCTCGAGGAAGCGAAGCTTGAAAAGGGCGCCAGTATGTTTCGCGATGTGACAACGGCGCACTGGGCACTGCCGTTCATCAATTTTGTAGCGAAGAATAATTTGATTGTCGGCTATCCGGACGGCACATACCACGCGGATGAATCTATCAGCTATGCACAGGTGCTGACAGTGGTTTTGCGTGTGCTGGGGTATGAAGCGGAGGTGCAAAACGGCTTTTGGCCGGATAACTATATCAGCAAGGCTGCCGGCTTGGAGCTGACAAATGATATGGTGTTTGATCCGTATGCACCGATTTCGCGCGCAGATGCGTTTGTGATTTTGGCGCGTGCGCTGGATACAAAGGTGAGCGGTACGCAGACCGATATGATTACAGGCTTTGGCTACAGCATTATAGAGGATGCGATTGTGCTTGCCACACATACAACCGATGCATCTTTGGCTGTAGACGAGGTGCGCACGGATTTGGGTATATATAAATACAGCAATGTGTCGTTTGACCACGCTGTGGGCAGTAAAGCAAAGCTGTATTTGGATGCAGATAAGGAAATCGTGATGGCACTTGAAAGTGCGGATTACACCAAAACACTTGTCATCAAAAAGCACTTGAGTGCAGATACCTATCTTTGTACGGTTGGTGCACAGGAGATAGAGTATACCTTCTCAAACACAATGAATTTGTATACCAAGGATGCAAAGAGCAGCTATATGCAGCTGCAAGGTGATTTTGTGCCGGGCGCAGTGATTACACTGCACGGCGCGCAGGAAAATGTGTATGATTATGCGCTGTTTTCCGAAGCGGAAGACATTGTGCCTGTTGTGGCGAGCAAGGATTACCAAAGCGGCGATACAACTGTGGCAGGTATTGATGTAACCGATGCGGAAGACCTGATTATTTACCGTGACGGATATACTGCAAAACTGGAGGACATCCGCAAAAACGATGTGATTTATTACAATCCGGTGATTCATACTATGGAAATTTATATAGACAAGGTGACCGGACTGTATGAAGAGGCGCTGCCGAACAAAGCAAATGTTACGCAGGTGGTTGTCGGTGGACGCACCTTTAACATCGGCTCGGCTGCGGCAACCAGACAGTTGGATGAAACGGCAGGCAGCTACAAAATTAATGATGTGGTTACACTGCTTTTGGGTAAGGATAATGCGGTTGTTGGCGTAAGCAATGCGCAGACGGATGTTTCACTTGACTATGGTGTGCTGGTGCAGGCAGGTCGCTACATTACGGACAAGATTACCGATACGGGTACAACAAAGTATCAGGTGCAGCTGATGATGTCTGACGGCAATATAAACACCTATGACGCAGACAAGGATTACAGCGATGAAAAGG
>JAFQPV010000337.1 GCA_017411585.1 Clostridia bacterium
CTGTTTTTCTTGCGCACACCAATCATCTCCATGTATAAAATCAGTACAGAAACCGCCAATTTGGCGAACGGATTTTTACTTGTACTGTGCGTTGCCGGTATGGGAATGTCCTATCAGATGCCCGTCAACTGCGGCATTGTCCGCGGCGGCGGAGATACCAAGTACATCCTGCGCCTTGACTTAATCAGCATTTGGGGCATTGTGCTTCCCCTATCCGCACTTGCCGCATTTGTATTTCACTGGCACCCGGTTGCCGTCATTGCGTGCTTAAATGCAGACCAAGTTTTCAAATGCTTACCGGCTGTAATCAAGGTCAACCGCTTTAACTGGATTAAAAAGCTTACATAAACGAAAAGCTCGGAACTGGAATGTTCCGATCTTTTTTCATATAATTCTGAAATGCATATTGCGCATCAAGTCAATTGCTTTTTCGTGCAGCGCATCCACATTAGACGCACACAGCTTCGACAAAATTTTAATATCTGCATTTTTAAAATGGCTCTGCAAAACCACCGCATTGCTGATAACACAAAGATTGGTAACCACACCGCAGATTTCAATTTCATCCACAGTGCCGCAAACCTCTTTAATCAAAATCGGCAAATCCTTTGCGCCAAAGGTGGATTTCGCAACAGCATGTACATGCGGCGTATTTAAAAAATCTGCCGCTCTGCCGTAAAGCTTTGCCCCTTCACTTCCACGCAGACAATGAGGCACCGGCAAATTCTTGCCTTCGCGAGACTGCAGATACTTATCATCGTGCATATCCAGTGTGAAAAAGATTTCATAGCCGTCTCGCAGACGCTCCGCAATATGGTTACACAGCGGCTCCTCCAATAAAAGTGCCTTATGAAAGCCTAGCTTTCCGTTCACGAAATCATTTTGATAATCTACAACGACCAATACCTTTTTCATCCCACTCACCTCAAATCTATTTTACAGGATTTTCGCTTTTTTGTCAATCAGCGACTGCATTCTCGCACTGTCCGACGATTGCCGGCACACCCATACCGACCAATATAGTTAAAAACTGTTCAAGAATCAGTGGAAAATAATTGCAAGAATCTGCTTTTTAGTATAACGGAATCGCACTTTTTTGCCGTAATATATCAAAATTTTGTCAAATCACGCAATTTGCTTGACTTTGGTTTTTCTGTGTACTAAAATGGCACTGTAAAATGTTATCTTGAAAAGAAAGGTGATTTACTATGAAACACAAGTTATGTGTAGTCGGCTTTGGCGGCATGGGCGGTTGGCATGTAAACCACGCACTCAAAAGTGATGTTGTTGAGTTGGCCGGCATTGTAGATATTGATGAAGCAAAGCGCAAAAAGGCGCGCGATATGGGCATTCGTGTTTATGAAACACTGGCAGATGCGCTTGCCGATGAAAGCATCGAAATTATCACCATTGCAACACCGAACGACGTGCATGAAGAAATCGCAATCGCTGCAATGGAAGCAGGCAAAAACGTCATTTCCGAAAAACCGGTAACACTTTCCTGCGCATCGCTTCTTCGTATGATTGATGCATCCAACAGAACGGGCAAGCTCTTTACCGTACATCAGAACAGACGTTGGGACGTTGACTATCTTGCCGTTAAGCAGCTTAAAGAAAGCGGCGAGCTCGGCAAGCTGTTAACTGTTGAATCCAGAATTCACGGCTCACGCGGTATTCCGAGCGACTGGCGCGGTATCAAACGCTTCGGCGGCGGTATGCTCTACGACTGGGGTATTCACTTAATCGACCAGATTATGCAGATTTTCACCCAAAAGACAAGCAGCGTATACTGCACATTTGATCACATCACAAACAATGAGGTTGATGACGGATTTAAGCTGACCATCACCTTCGAAGACGGTGCAACTGCATACGTTGAGGTTGGTACATACAACTTTGTTGCGATGCCACGCTTCTATGTGCGTGCAAAGAACGGCAGTGCCATCATCACCGACTGGACAAAGAACTGCGAAGTTGTGAAGTGCAAGGCTTGGCACGAAAGCGATGTTGTACCGGTACAGACCGCTGCAGGTCTTACAAAGACTATGGCACCGCGTGACGAAATCACAACCGACACATACAAATTAGACATTCCGAAGTCTGACGTGCACGATTACTACAGAAACATCTGCGCTACGCTCGAGGGCAAGGCAGAGCAGATTGTGAAGCACGATGAAATGCTGCGCGTGCTGCGCGTTATCGAAGCAGCATTCAAATCCGTTGAGACCGGCAATGTGGTAAAGTGTGAACTGTAATTTTCTCAAAAAAATCTGCTTGATATAAAATATCAAGCAGATTTTTTATGCACTTTTTTCGGTAAATTACCGTCTAAAACCGATTTCTCCCTAATTGAAGGCGCCCTTAGACATCCGTTTTTTGTGTGTCAATATATGCAATTAATTTATCCGGAAAGTTCACCGTACAGCCGTCAGTCAATGCATCATATACCTGCTGCATTAAGGCTTCGTCTGCTGCGCCCCAAGCGCGCACGTTAAAGCCAATTTGGTGCCACTTTGCAACCTTCTCCGCCGTCACATTAGCTGCCTTCGGGCAAAGCTCCTCAATACCGAGTGCACGCAGCTGCTGCACTTCCTCGTCCGTAAAATCACCCTTCAGATAGCCCGTTCGCAGAATCGGTGCATACGCGCGCACCGCATTAAGACAATCCAATTGGAACGATGTAATCATCACCTTTGCGCCCAAGTCATATTTCAAAATCATATCCGCAACTTCTTTTTCAAAGCCCGGCTGCTTGATTTCAATCGCCAAGGTCAAATCGCGCCAGCCAAATGCCTGCAAAAAGGTGTCCAGCGTTACAATTCTATCTTCTAAATCGCCCTTCTTTACGCAAAATGCCAACAACTCTTCATAAGTATAATCCGCAATACTGCCTGCCTCACCCGTCACGCGTTCCAGCGTGTCGTCGTGGAAAAGCACCAAAACGCCGTCCTTAGTTTTTTGCACGTCCGTTTCAATACCGTTTGCACCCATATACAAGCCGAGGTGGAATGCCAACATCGTGTTTTCCGGCGCATATTCACTTGCACCACGATGTGCATACGTCACAAAATGTGTGCGACTTTCATTTAAAATTACCTTGTCCATACTCTCGCGGCAGCTTTCCAAAAACAACGGCCACTCCGTCGGGTCAATAAACGGATTCTTATCCGTTTTGCCGATTAAAGCCACCTTTTCCTGCGTATGGTTCTGTCCTGCGTGATTGCCGACAAAAATGTCCACATGCTCCTGCTTTAAGCGCTCAATGGATTCATAGAACTGTCCACGCAAAAGATACGAACGGCAATGTGTGTAGCGGCGGCGGTAATAATCCTTCTTGAGCCGATTTGCACTCGCACCGCCGAATGTGCCGACACGGTAGGTTTTTCCGTCTTCTTCTATATTAAAAAACAGCGAATATGTACCCTCGGTGTGTCCCGGTGTAAACAAGCATAAAATCTCTGTCTCACCGATTTTGATGACACCGCCGTCCGTATAATACACATCCGGCGTAAAGCCCTTGATATACTTTACATCCTCTTTTGCAAGATACGTTTTTGCCCCGGTCAGCTTTACCAGCTCTGCAGTCGCGTCCGTATGGTCGCCGTGCCCGTGCGAATGCAGGATGTGCTTTACATCCATTATATCAAAGCCGAGCATTGCAATGCCCTCTTTGATGTTCTCTATATTATAATCATAACCCGTATCTATCAGCACAAGCCCTTCACTCGTCACCAACAGGTGTGACAATGCCTTTCTCGTACCAATAAAATACAAATTCCCCGCCAGTTTAAAAGGTGCAATATCCGAAATCATAATTTACCTCCATTTTTTCCTATATAAATTGCTGTATCATTTTTATCATACAACAAATCCGACCAAGTATGCCACCAAACACGAAATCGCCGCAACCGGCAAAAGGGACAACCCCTTATATGCCAGCACAAACGCGGCGATAAAGCCCGCCAGCGCCGTGTAAAAATTGCCCGTTGCATAAAAGATATACGGCACAGTCATTGCGCCAAGCACTGCGTACGGTACGTAGTAGAGGAAGTCGCGGATAAACCGACTTTTGATGCGAAACCGAAACGCCGCAAATGGAATCATTCGAATCAAATACGTCGTGATTGCCATCACCAAAAGCAAAACCCAATAGTTATGCATCCGCCTCATCCTCCTTTCGCGGCATCAGATACGCCATCAATGCCGAAGCAATTACCGCACAGAGGATAATCGCAAAGCCCTGCGAAATATGTACTTTCAAAAACGGTACGTAATATAAAATACAGCTTAATGCAACCGAAATCAACACCGCATACAAAACGCCGCGGTTTTCCTTCGCCGGTGGTACAACAATAGCAACAAACATCGCATAAATAGCGAGACCGAGCGCGCTGCAAAGCGCCGCCGGCAGAATTTGCCCTGCATATGCACCAAGCGCTGTACCAAGCGTCCACCCCAGAATCGGCAATGCGATCAACCCGTACATATACGCCGGCGTAATTGTCTCCTCCTCCGAAGCCGCCATAACAAACACCTCGTCCGTAATGCCGAAGGCACAAAGCAATCTATGCAAAAAGGTGAATTTGCCGCTCAGCTTTTGCGTCAGGGCAATACCCATTAAAGAATAACGCAAATTAATCACCAGCTGTGTCAGCATCATCTCAATTGCCGTGCCAGCTGCCGCCATCACGGCAACACCTGCCTGCTGTCCTGCGGAGGTCACATTCATAAGTGAAATCAGTACCGCCTGCCATGGCGAAAGTCCCGCGCCTACCGCGGAAATACCAAACCCGAAGGATACCGACAAATATCCGAGCGCAATCGGCAAGCCGCGCTTTAATCCATATGTAAACTTCATTTTCATCGCACAACCTTCTTTCCCGCCTCAATATTATACAAGAAAACTGTTCTTTTTTCAATATATAAGCAGGAATATTTCTTTAAAAACCACTGCTTTTCTTTAAACAGCGGTTAACATTTGCGCTATACTTATTTACATTATTATAATTATTTATATTATTACGATGTTGCCGTTTGATTGCCCGTTGGTTGACGGTTGATTGCCGCTTGGGGTTGCCATTTCAAAAAAACTGTGATAAAATAGGCGGGAATATACATAAGGAGACGAATATAATGGAAAAGAAAAAAAACATTCTAACGAAGCCCTGGCTTGTGGCAATTCTTGCAATGTTTTGCTGCGCGCTATGGGGCAGCGCAACACCGTTTATTAAAATCGGTTACGAACTGGCAATGCCGGGCAGAGATGCGATGCCGACCTTCGAGAAAATCGTGTCGACTATCTTGTTTGCCGGTGTACGCTTCACGCTTGCAGGCATCCTGACCGTGCTGATCTACAGCATCGGCAGAAAGAAGTTTTTACTGCCGCAGAAGCACAACTGGGATAAGGTTCTGAAAATCAGCGCATTCCAGACCGTTCTGCAGTACTTTTTCTTCTACATCGGGCTTTCGTACACGACCGGTGTAAAAGGCACGGTAATCACCGGCGGCTGCAACGTGTTTTTCTCAATTTTAATTGCAAGCCTGCTTTTCCGCCAAGAAAAATTAACGTTTAAGAAGATTTTTGCCTGCCTGATTGGCTTTGCCGGCGTCATCTTAATTAACTTAAAGGGTCTCGAATTAAACTTCAACTTCTTTGGCGATGGCTTTGCATTGATTTCTTCTATCTGCTATGCGATGTCTTCCTCACTTGTTAAGATTTACTCCAAAGATGAAGACCCGGTTATCTTAAGCGGTTGGCAATTTATTATCGGCGGTGCCGTGATGGTAATTGTGGCGCTCTTGCTCGGTGGTCACATTGACCTTAGCAGCATCAAGGCAATCGGCGTACTTCTCTACTTATCCGCACTTTCCGCTGTTGCTTACTCTCTGTGGGGTGTACTTTTAAAGCACAATCCGGTATCGAAGGTTTCTATTTACAGCTTTATGACACCTGTCTTCGGCGTTCTGTTGTCCGTGCTTCTTCTCTCCGAGCCAAGCAGCGCAACACCGATTCAGCTGATTATAACACTTGTGTTAATATGCACCGGTATTTTAATTGTAAACTATAAAAAGGATTGATAAACTTTAATTGCAAAAGTGGCGCTTTAAAGATCGTGCATCTTAGGTCAATGATTCATCATTGCTGCCAGTCAAAGCACCTATGCGCAATGCGGGTAAATCCAGCGCCCTACGATTTTCATTCAATCCCGTTCCACTACACAAAAAAAGACGATGCCGATAAGCATCGTCTTTTAATTTGTGATTTAATAATCAACCCTTTACAGCACCAATCATGATACCCTTTACAAAGAATCTCTGTACGAACGGGTAGATAACAAGCATCGGGAGAGCTGCGCAGATAATCGTTGCATAAATAATTGTCTGCTTACTCTTGAGCATGCTGCCATCTCCTTCCGCAAGGTCTTCCTTTGCGTTCTGCTCAACTACAAGGTTCTTAAGCACAACCTGCAGCGGAACTTTGTTGTCGTCTGTGAAAAGAATCATTTCCCAGAAATACGAGTTCCAACGAGCTACGAAGTAGTACAAGCTTACGGTCATAATTACCGGAACAGACAGCGGAATGTAAATCTTAAACAGAATTGTCAGGTCGCCTGCGCCGTCCAGCTTAGCGGACTCTTCCAAAGAATCGGAAACCGACTGGAAGTATGCACGTACTAAGATAATGTTCATCGGAGTAAGTGCAAATGCAAACAAGAACATAATATGGTTGTTCATAACGCCTGTCGCTCTGAAGATTAAGTATCTCGGAATCATACCGGCTGCAAAGTTCATGCAGATAATCATAATGAAGGTAAGCCCTCTTCTACCCCACAAACGCTTCTTAGACAGCGGATAAGCTGTCAGGATTGTAAAGAACATACTGACTACTGTACCGCCAACTGCAAGGAAAATGGTATTACGGTATGCAGACCAGAAGTTCGAAATCGCAAACACTTCCAAGTAGGAATTCACGTTAAATGCATCCGGCCACCAGCAAATGATACCCGCATCAACCGATACAGGATTACTGAAGGAGCATACGAGAACATACCAGAACGGATACAGTGTGATAAACGCTAAAAACAGCATCAGAAGTGTATTGAAAATATCAAATGTCCACTCACCGGCAGAGCGTTTAATTTTATTTTTTCTTGTTAAAAGTGCCATCTCATATTCCTCCTTTCTTACCAAAGACCTACGTCGCCGACTTTACGCGAAATCTTGTTTGCAATCGTTACCAGGGTGAGCGAAACGACACCGTTGAACAAACCGATTGCTGTCGACAGCGAATAGTCCGGACGGCCCGATGTAGAACCGAGACCCATACGGTAGGAATATGTACTGATAACATCGGCTGTTTCATAGGTAACCGGCTGATACAAAAGGATGATGGTTTCGTAACCAACCGATAACATGTGGCTGACTCTCATAATCAAGTAAATCGCAATCGTCGGCATGATACCCGGGATTGTGATGCTGAGCGTCTGGCGCCATCTGCCTGCGCCGTCAATTTTCGCTGCCTCATAGAGCTCCTGGTCAATACCGGAAATCGCCGAGGTGTATACAATAGAACCAAAACCGAAGCCTGCCCAAATACCCATAAGGGTATAAATCATACGGAAGTTTTCCGGCTTCATCAAAAAGTAAATCGGGTCAACGTGCTGCTGGGTAAAGAACTCCTTTATACCAACATACAAATGGTTCATAAGACCGCTCGGTGCCAGGAAGTTAACCACGATACCTGCGATAACAACCGTAGAAATAAAGTGCGGCAGGTATGTAATGGTCTGCACCGTTGTTTTAAACATTTTACTTTTTACTTCATTTAATAAGAGTGCAAAAACCGGGGATGCCGGGAAACCGAGAATCAAACCATAGAGGTTGATTACAAACGTATTTCTCAGCAAACGCGGGAAGTAAGGGCCGCCCAGGAAGGTTGTAAAGTTCTCAAAACCGACCCATTCACTGCCCCAAATACCCTTACGGATGGAATAATCCTTAAATGCAATCTGGATACCGAAGTACGGTGCGTAGTGATATACACCGAAGAACAGCAAATACGGAATCAACATCAAAAGCAATGTCTTATCACGCCAAATTGCGTTGAGGTTCTTCTGTCTCTGGTGAATTTCATAGTACTTCGCTTCAGAATATACTGTTCTTTCATATGCTTCGGTTGCAACACGAAGTGCCTCGCGGTTGTCCGCGATTAGCTTATCGTATTTTTCCTTCAGCTTAGCAAGTGCAAGCTTCTTTGCTGCCGGATCTTTTTCTGCTCTTGCAACAGCAATCTCCGCCTTGCGTTCCTTTTTAATCTTAGCAAGTGCTGCCTTCAGCTCTGCAGCCTTTGCATCAAATTCAGCCTTTAATGCAGCAGCTTCTTCCTTAGAAATTTCCGGTTCCTTCTTCCAAAGTGCAATATCCACCTTGTAGTTTTCTGCAAAGGAAACCTTCTTTTCTTCTTCCTCAGCCTTGTGTGCAGCCAAAAGTGCTTCTAAGTTTGCCTTAAACTCCGCTTCCATCTTTGCTTTGTTTTCCTCAAACACAGCTTTGATTTTTGCAACTTCTTCTGCAGGTTTTTTCTCTGTCTTCGCAGCAGCAAGGTCATCTTTGTAGTCTGCACGCAGGAAACGCATTGCGATTCTGTTTTTAAACTTCAAATCTGCAACGGCTTTCTCGTGTGCCTTCTTAAGTTTCTTCATGCTGACGCGTGGTTTGGTAGGCGGCTCAAACAGTCTGATTTCGCCCGATGCACCAACAATTGCCATGTGACATCCTCCCTTTAATATTTATGGTTCGCTCCCATCGCTTGAGAGACGAAAGTTTACGTTCCAAAATCCATTTCACAACTTTTTTACGGAATTTTGGAAATTTTATAGCTATATGATACCACATACACTGCGAATTGTAAACACTTATTTGTTTAAAAAGTGTTCATTTTTTTCAAAACAAGTTCACATTTTTTACGATTGCATCAAAAAAACCGCAAATCTCTGGCACAAAAACCCGCATTTTTCGACTTTTTTCTTCCGGTTGACATTTCGAAATTTTTTCGTACTTTTCTTTGTCTCATTTCGCACACTCTTTCCCCCGAAAACGCATAACTTACACTTCAGAAACACAAAATAAAACCACGTCCGTTATAAATCTGTTAAAATTCTGACAAATTGGCAAATTCCACTTGCATTCTTATTACTTTTAATATATAATATATAAGGTTAGCAATGCTATTGAATTTTATTTCAAAATACAATTGAAGAGGTGTAGGAAAATGTTTAACAAAAAGACAATCGAAGACCTGCAGGTTCGCGGCAAGCGCGTATTGGTGCGTTGCGATTTTAATGTTCCGCTCGACGGCGATAAAATCACAGACGAAACCAGAATCAACGGCGCACTGCCGACCATCAAATACCTGATGGAAAACGGCGCAAAGGTAATTCTTTGCTCCCATATGGGCAAGCCGAAGGGCGAGCCGAAGCCAGAGTTTTCTTTAGCGCCGGTAGCAAAATCCTTAACCGCTAAGCTTGGTAAGGAAGTTGTATTCGCTGCTGACGACAACGTAGTAGGCGAAAACGCAAAAAAGGCAGTTGCCGAAATGAACGACGGCGACGTTGTACTGCTTCAAAACACTCGTTATAGAGCAGAAGAGACAAAGAATATCGACACATTCAGCGAGGAGCTCGCTTCCCTTGCAGACGTATTCGTAAACGATGCATTCGGTACAGCACACAGAGCACACTGCTCCACCGAAGGCGTGACAAAGTATTTGAAGGAAGCTGCAGCAGGCTACCTCATTCAGAAGGAAATCGAGTACCTCGGTAACGCTGTAGACAGCCCGGCAAGACCGCTCGTTGCTGTTCTCGGCGGCTCGAAGGTTTCCTCTAAGATTTCCGTAATCAACAACCTGCTTGAAAAGGTAGATACACTCATCATCGGCGGCGGCATGGCTTACACATTCATGAAGGCTTGCGGTGAAGAAGTGGGTGATTCCCTCCTCGAGGCAGATTTCATTGATTATGCAAAGGAAATGATGGATAAGGCAGAAAAGAAGGGCGTTAAGCTCCTGATTCCGGTAGATACAGTTGTTGCAACTGCTTTTGATAACGATGCAGAGCACAAAACCGTCGGCCGCGGCGGCATCGAAGCAGGCTGGCAGGGTCTCGATATCGGCGAAAAGACCATCGAGCTTTACAAGGATGCTCTCAAGGACGCAAAGACCGTTGTATGGAACGGACCGATGGGCGTATTCGAAATGCCGAACTTCGCAAAGGGTACAAACGCAATCGCACAGATGCTCGCTGATTTGGATGCAATCACAGTTATCGGCGGCGGTGACAGCGTAGCAGCTGTTAACCAGGCAGGTCTCGGTGATAAGATGAGCCATATCTCCACAGGCGGCGGCGCATCGCTCGAATTCCTCGAAGGCAAAGAGCTTCCGGGTATCGTTGCATTAAACGACAAATAATTCAGCTTATAAACCAGAGCCGCATCCGCTCGGCGCTTGCGGCTCTGCAATTGGTTTAGGAAAGGAATGATTCCAATGAAAAAGTATGTAGTAGCGGGTAACTGGAAAATGAACAAACTTCCGTCCGAGACGGCTGCTTTTATTAAGGAACTCGCGCTGAAGGTAGAAGGCGCAGTAGCAGAGGTTGTAGCATGTGTTCCGTATACAAGCCTTGCTGCAGCAGTTGAAGCTGCAAAGGGCACATGCGTAAAAATCGGCGCGCAGAACCTCCACTTTGAGGACAGCGGTGCATTCACGGGTGAAGTGAGTGCAGATATGCTCGTAGATATGGACGTTGAGTACGTAATCATCGGTCACAGTGAAAGAAGACAGTACTTCGGCGAGACAGATGTAACCGTAAACAAGAAGGTCATCAAGGCAATCGAAAAAGGCTTAAAGCCGATTGTTTGCGTTGGTGAGTCCTTAGAAGAAAGAGAACAGGGCATCACAATTGACCTGATTCGCAGCCAGGTGAAAATTGCATTTATGAACGTAAGCGCAGAGGATGCTGCAAAGTGCATCATCGCATACGAGCCGATTTGGGCAATCGGCACAGGCAAAACCGCTACAGATGAGCAGGCAAACGAAGTTTGCGCAGCTATCCGCGTCGTTGTTCGTGAGCTGTACGGTGACAGCGTAGCTGACGGTCTGGTGATTCAGTACGGCGGCAGCGTTAAGCCGAGCAACGCAGCAGCACTGTTCGGTATGAGCGATATTAACGGTGGTCTCGTTGGCGGTGCTTCCTTAAAGTCCGACGATTTCGCAGGTATCGTAAAATTCTAATCTAAAGCAATTCTACCGCATACGGTCGGGGTTTCCCCGACCGCGCGGTGCATTTAAGCGCAGCTGCGCAAACGGAAATTCGTTAGTGGATAGGAGTTAATTACACAATGAAGAAACCTACAGCACTTATTATTTTAGACGGCTACGGCATCGCAAAGGATGTTAAGCAATCCGCAATCGATGCAGCAAAAACACCGGTAATGGACAAGCTGATGGCAACATGTCCGAACAATATCATCCATGCAAGCGGCATGGACGTTGGTCTGCCGGACGGCC
>JAFQPV010000338.1 GCA_017411585.1 Clostridia bacterium
CCGGCAGGCGGGATGTCTAAAACATCCTCAAGCAGAATAATAATCGGTGCGCTTGCCCACGGGTGGCAGAGGCTGGTGTTCCATTTCTGTTCCTTGCCCCATGCCTCAAAGCAGGTGGTTGCGCCCTCGCGCAGCATATTCACCCAGCCGTGCTCCGACTCGTTTAGGATAAGCAAAAATGCATCCTCCCAAGCGCCGATTTTTGTAAGTGCCTTTAAGACGAAGAAGGAAAACTGTACGCCGCAGGAAAGCTTTTTTTGTAAAATGAGCTTATGAATGGTGTCTTGTGCCTCCGTTGGTGCAATGCCAAAGCACAGTGGCAGTACATTGGAGTGCAGCGCAGCGTGCGACTTTGCTTCGTCATCATAAAACAGCTTTGTTTCGGCATCATAGAAGGTGTTTATATATGCTGCGGTCAGGGTTTCTGATTTTTTGGCTCTGTCGATGCTAAGAAGCGCGGCAAGCTTTTCTGTGCATTGGTTCGCACAAATGTAAAAGGCGTTAATGACATTGTGCAGCGGCAGGGTAGGGTCTGCAGTATAGCCGTCGCGCAGATTTTTGGGCCAATCGACCAGATTCCACTTTTCGACAGCGTTTTCCAATAAGCCATCCGCACGTTCAAAACGTGCAAAATAAGCCAAAATACCATCGACAGTTGGATAGAGTGCGCGTACGGTCTCGATATCCTCCGTTGCGTTGTAGTAATGTAAAAGCTGCAGTGGATACTGCAAGGAAAAGTCTGCAATTTCCTGCATAAAGCTGCCCGGTGCAACTGCCATAATACCATCGCAGATGCAGGCGCTGTCCGCAAAATCAAACAGCGTTTTTTTATACATTTCCGCATTGCCGGTCAGGTACAGATGCGAAAGACCGCTTATCGTGAAGTCGCCGAGATACTGTCCCTTTTCGCGGCTCGGGCAATCTAAAAACCCTTCCTGTGCGCCGATTTTAACGCCGTTTTTGCAGATTTCCCATATCTGTGCAAGCTGCGGGATGTCCGTTTTGATTCGGATGTGTTGCGAAAACGGTGCGTGGCGTACAATTGCCATAAATGAATAGGGGACAAACACGTCGCTTTCGCATTCTACCTGTGCATAGCGAAATGCCTTGTAGTCGAAGAATTCGAATTCATCTTCGCCGCCCGAGAGTGTGCATTCTTCGTAATATTTGCAGTTACAGCGCATATCATAGCGAATTGTGCCGTCTTCGTTTAATTCTTCGGCGTGTTTAATAATGACCTTCTGTCCCGACTTTCCTTGTGCTTTGAAATATAGCTGTCCTGTGATTTCTGTGCCGAAATCCAAAAGGTAGGTTGCAGTGCCGATTTGTGTGATTTGCGCTGGTTTAACGTTGTAGACCGAAAGCGGTGTTGTCGGACTTTCGCTAAACTGCCAATCCGGTTTTGGCACGCGTACGGCAGATGTAAACCCAAACTTGCCGGTCGTTTTCCAGGTTAAATCCTTTTTTGCAAAGTTGATATTTTCTAAATACTGCGTTTCGTAGCCGGTTGTTTCGCCGGAAAACTCTTCAGCGTATTTGTACAGCCAGCTTTCGTCCGTTTCAAAGGCAAGTGTGTTGTTTTCGTGGATTTTTGCCCACAGCCCCATACGATTGTCTCCGCTGTTCCATACGCGGTTGATTTTTCCTTGATAGTAGACGTGAACAGCGATGCGGTTTGCACCGTCTTTGATGTACGGTGTGATGTCTGC
>JAFQPV010000339.1 GCA_017411585.1 Clostridia bacterium
ACAGGTCACGGCAACGGATGCGTTTTCCAACTGGTTGATGCCGCCGAGTGACAGAAGCGTTCCCTCAAAGCATTCATAAATGCCGTTATAGCTTGCAAGCGGTGCTGCTTTTGCATAGGTAAGGGGAACGTCTTTTTCTTTACATACCTTTTCTAATACGGCGCAGACCTCGGTCGCTTGCGGCGCACTTACAACCTTGCAGTGCGGCTTGATAATGCCTGCCTTTGCGCTTGCAACGCTTGTAAGGGTATTGCCTAAGTATTCCGTATGGTCGATAGCAATGTGACAAATTGCGGCAAGAAGCGTATTTTCTATAATGTTCGTGGCATCCAATTCGCCGCCGAGTCCGACCTCTAATACGACAAGGTCGCAGTTTTGCTCGGCAAAATAAATAAATGCCGCCGCGGTCCAAATTTCAAACTGAGTCGGGTGTGCGCCGGTTTGTGCTTCGGCGGTTTTACAGCCGATCTCTACCTGTGCTAAAATACGCTCTAAATCTGTATCGGAAATTTCTTTTCCGTTCACACAAATGCGTTCATTTACACGCACGAGATTCGGAGAGGTGTACTTGCCGGTGCGATAGCCTGCAGCGATGCACATTGCCTCTAAAAAAGCACAGACGGAGCCCTTGCCGTTTGTGCCGGCAACATGGATGAATTTAAGTTTATCCTGCGGATTGCCGAGCGCGTTGCATAGGGCGCGGATGTTGGAAAGACCGGGCTTTGCCACTGCTTGAAAGCTGTTTGCGTATGTTGAAAACGTGTTACTGCTCATTTATTCATCAGCCTTTCAAAGGAAACAAGATATTTTTTCAAAAGCAGACAAACTACAATGTAGAGTGCGCATTTAACTGCCGAAGCTAGTGCACGAATGCTCACTGCCGCCGCAAAGGAAGGAAAGTATCCTACCTGCGTCAAAAGAAGTGACATCAAAACGATATCAAGCGCAGTCAGTACCAGTGCACAGAGCACTGTGCGCAAAAGATAGCGTGCTGCGCGTTTGTAGAAAAACAAGCCGAACATAAAGCCGCACAAGAACTCTACGACGGTAATTTGCGGTAGCCAAGGACCGACCGGCATCAAAAATGAATTGAGTAAATCACCGATTGCTGCAACAACGCCGCCCCAGATTGGACCGTATAATGCGGCAGAAATGAAAACGGTGATAAACTTTGTCGGGATTTTAATGACGTTGCCGATGCGGAAGGTGCCGTATACGGCGAGCACGACGGTCAGCGCCGTCAGCATTGCTAAAATGCACAGTTTTTTTGCGGTCAGTTTTTCGAGACCGAGTTTGTTTTTGAACATAAAAATACCTCCTGTATACGGATTTGGTTTTCCACCGACCACATATAGGAGGTATTGTTTTATCTCGAATATGCTCCAGCGGGATGCGAGCTCTTAACCGCAATGCACAATGCGAAGCATTTTCGTCCTGCGGGCAACTCCCCGTCCCGTAGGCACTTAACGCTAAAAGCTCTACTCTGAATTTCGTACATATTATAATACTTTCTTTGTGAAAATGCAATAGGAAAATGAAAAAAATTATTGCAGCCCGGCAAGTTCCGCTTCTGCAGCTTCCCAAGCCTCGTATTGCTTTAATACCTGTGCCTCCAAATCGGAGATTTCTTCTAAAAGCGCACCTGCCTTTACATAGTCTGTTGCATATTCATCTGTTTCGGATAGCGCTTTTTTTTCTTCAATGGCGGCTTCTAAGTCTTCAATAGCTGTCTGTGCACGTTTTAATGCATTTTCTGCCTTGCGCCTCTGCGCTTCAGCCTGCTTGCGCTGCTGATAGCTTTCTTTGGCTGCTGGCTTCTTTTCCGTCTGCTTTTCGGCAGACATATTGCCGTATTTTTCAGAAAAAGCATCATAGCTGCCGTCGTAACGGGTCAACCCGGCATCATTCATATACACAATGGAATCGGCGAGTGCGTTGATAAAATAACGGTCGTGGGATACAGCAAAAATCGTGCCTTCGTAGTCGGCAAGTGCCTGCTCCAACGCTTCGCGCGATTCGATATCGAGATGATTGGTCGGTTCGTCCAG
>JAFQPV010000340.1 GCA_017411585.1 Clostridia bacterium
GCGATATAATTGTGATAGGAATATAGAAATTGAAGCGACTTTTTTGATGCGGAGATGAGAAAAATGAAAGCGATTGTAAATGCAAGCATTGTGCTGGAGAGCGGTATTCTCTACGATGGCGCTCTCTTAGAGGAAAACGGCAAAATTACCGCAGTCGGCAAGGCGAAAGATATCGAAATTCCGGCAGGTGCGGAAGTGATTGATGCCGGCGGTGCGTATGTCGGTCCGGGCTTTGTGGACATTCATGTGCACGGTGGCGGCGGCTACAATACATACGAAAACCCGAAGGCAGCTGCAGAGCACTTTTTAAAGCACGGCGCGACGACGATTTTGGCAACACCGCTGTATTCACAGACCTTTGAAGAGCTTATCGAAAGTTTTCGCCTGATTCGCGAAGAGATGAAAACGAATAAGAGCATTAAGGGTATTTATTCCGAAGGTCCGTACACCAACCCGGACTACGGCTGTAATTCGCACCATAACCCGTGGCGCGGTGCAATTGATATGGACAAGTGCAAGGCACTTGTTGATGCAGCAGGGGAGGATGTTCTGGTCTGGACGGTTGCGCCGGAGCGCGAGGATTTAAAGGCATTTTTGGAGTATGCAAGAAAAGTCAATCCAAAGGTCATTTTCGCACTCGGGCACAGCGAGGCAACGCCGGAGCAAATCCGCGAGCAGATGCCGTTTCCGTATCAGCCGACGATTTTGACCCATGCGATGAATGCCACCGGCACCATCGGCGAAAGCCACGGTCTGCGCGGTCGCGGACCGGATGAATACTGCGCGAAGGACGATGAAATGTACGCGGAGTTGATTTCCGATTCGTGCGCAATTCATGTACACGCGGATATGCAGCAGATGCTTTTGCACAATAAGGGTGTGGGTAAAGTGATTTTGATTACGGACTCGACCACCTTTGACGGTGCGCCGCCGGAAAAGTACAGCCATGTAACGGATTTAAGCTTTGACGACCGTGGCGGTATTGCCGGCAGCCGTATGACCATGGATCAGGCGTGCCGCAACATTATGCAAAACACCGCTTGCGGCATTGCACAGGCGTTTTTGATGGCATCGACCAATCCGGCACGCGCGGTAGGGCTTTATGATACACTCGGCTCGATTGCCGTAGGCAAAAATGCGGATTTGGTATTTACGGATGATATGTTTAACATAGAAAGGGTAATGCAGGAAGGCGAAATCTGCGTATTTTAACGGAGGAACGGGAAATGTATGCGATTGTAAACGGAAATATTGTATTGGAAAACGGTATTTTATGGGATGGCATACTGCTCATTGATAATGGGCGCATTCTCTCTGTTTGTAAAGCTGCGGAGGCAGACATCGGCGAGGATATTGAGATTATTGATGCAAAGGGCGCGTACGTTGGTCCGGGTTTTGTAGATATTCATGTGCATGGCGGCGACGGTGAAGCTTTCTTTGGCGGCGACATTGCCCGTGCAGCCCGGCATTTTTTAAGACATGGCGAAACCAGCGTCATTGCATCTGCGACCACGAAAAACACTTACGAGGGTATGCTGGAGGGCATCCGCAAGCTCAAGGCTGCGATGAAAACACAAAAAAACATTAAGGGTATCAACCTTGAAGGACCGTACATCAGCGATAAGTACGGGGCGAGCAAGGGGATGGACCTCTGGAACTACGGTCCGATTGATGCGGCGCATTATGAACCGATTTTCGACTTAGCGGGCACAGACATGAAAATGATGACCGTTGCGCCGGAACGCGAAGGACTTTTGCCTGCGCTTGCCTATGCAAAAAAGGTAAATCCGGACTTGGTTTTATCCGTTGGACACAGCGAAGCGACACCGGCGCAGATTCGAGCACTTGGTGCAAACTATCGTCCGAAGCTGACAACGCACTTTTTGAATGCAACCGGCAGAGTCAATGAAAAGGGCGGCATCCGCGGTCACGGTCCGGATGAATATTGTTTAGCCGACCCGGAGATGTATGCTGAACTCATTTGTGATACTGTTGGTATTCATGTGCATCCCGATATGGTAAATATGGTTTTGAAAACCAAGGGCTTGCACCGCACCATTCTCATTACGGACTCGACGCCGTACAAAGACTTTAAGTCTGAGCGTTATCCGGATGCGGTGGACTTGAATTTTAATGAGCTTGGCAGACTGGCAGGCAGCAAAATGACCTTGGAGCAGGCATGCCGTAATATTATGACACATTCCAATTGCGGTATTGCACAAGCGTTTATCATGGCATCGCTCAACCCTGCGCGATTGCTCGGGATGGACAACGAAATCGGTTCCGTTGAGCCGGGCAAGAAGGCGGATTTGGTCTTTGTGGATGATAAATTTAACGTTCAGAGGGTTATGCAGGAAGGCGAAATTTGTGAATTTTAATTGAGGAGGAATATAGGATGAGTAAATTATTAGCAGGCTACGCTGAGGTCAATACAACTCCACCGCTCGGTATTCCGATGCGCGGATATTATATCCCGCGTTATGCAAGCGGTGTGATTACGGAGCTGCAGGCAAGTGCACTTGTGCTTGAACTCGGCGCAAAGAAGATTGCCATTGTTGCAGTGGATTTGTGCGCAGTTACAAAAAAGGAATTAGAT
This sequence comes from Clostridia bacterium, assembly GCA_017411585.1. GTDB lineage: Bacteria > Bacillota > Clostridia > UBA1381 > UMGS1253 > RGIG2041. Next base: position 2,597 of record JAFQPV010000340.1, read on the forward strand.
GTATGGTTTGCGGAAATTGATAAGAAAACCGGCATCGGTACAGAGAATATTTTCCTAACCGCATCGCACACGCACACCGGTCCGTTTATCGCATCGGAAGGGCGCGAAGGCGCGGAGGCGGAAATGATTGATGCTTACAATGCTTTTGTCGGTGCGCGTCTTGCAGATGTCGTTGCGCTGGCGATGCAGGAAATGAAGCCGGCGAAGCTGGGCTATTGCACCGGCTGGGCACCGGAGAGAGTGGCATACATTCGCCGCTATAAGATGAAGGACGGCTCCACCTTTACCTGCCCGCCGATTAACGACCCGAACATCGATCACCCGATTGGCGGATTAGACCAGAGAGTACACGTACTGCGCGTAGACCGCGAAGGCGCGGAGAGTGTTGTATTGATGAACTACGGCGTACACGCGGACACCACCAACGGTGACCTGATTTCCGCCGACTGGCCGCACTGGATGCGCAAAACCATAGAAGCGGCACTTGACGGAACAAAGTGTATGTTTATAACCGGCTGTGAAGGCGATGTCGGATCGACACACGTATTCCCGGCACCGGGCGATATGAACGATACCGAAATCAGCTTCGATAACGAAATGAAGAGCCCGGGTATGGCGCGCTTTGTAGGACGTGCGCTTGCAGGTACGATTCTGCAGGTGTACGATAAGGTTGCCTACTTTGATGTAGACGATATCGGCATTATCAAAAAGACAATCAAGCTTGCGGCAAATGTGCCGGACAAAAAGGATTTACCGCTTGCGCATAAGTATAAGGAGCTGCACGAAGCGGGCAGAGACTGCGATATTCCGTACGAGGCAATGCAGCTGACAACGGTTGTGGCAGAGGCTCTGCGTATGTGCCGCCTTGAAAACGGACCGGAATTCTTTGAAATGACACTGACCGGCTTAAAGCTCGGTAATGTTGCCATGCTGGGTATCCCGGGCGAGCCGTTTACCGATATCGGTGTCGGCATCAAGGAAGCAGA
>JAFQPV010000341.1 GCA_017411585.1 Clostridia bacterium
CCCGTTACCGGTGTTGTCACATAATCCGTTGCCATAAACCATGCACCAAGCATAATGCCACCGGAGCAAAGACTGATGAGCACAAAATGCAGATCAAACGGATATGTACCAAACAGAAAAGTAAATACCGCAAAGGTTAAAAGATAACTGAGCGGTATGCGCAAATCAATCACACGGCGAATTAAAAGATATGCTGCACCGATTAAAATCGCAAGCGTGCTGACCTCACCGACACAACCGCCGACATTGCCCAAAAATGCATCTGCCAGCGTAACGCCTGCCTCCCCCGTCTCCTTGAGGAGCGAGAGCGGTGTCGCGCTCGACTGCACATCTACAATATACTTGGCAAAACTGTTTACCGGGCTTATAAAGCTCGTCATAAATGCCGGCCAAGCCGCCAGCATAAATGCTCTTGCACTCAGTGCCGGATTCACAAAATTGCATCCCAAACCGCCAAACAGCTGCTTTGCAACTACAATTGCAAACACGCAACCTACCATCGCCATCCATAAAGGCATGGTCACCGGCAGATTCATCGCCAAAAGCAAGCCCGTTACAACCGCACTTAAATCGCCAATGCTTGTACGATTGCTCGACTGTCTAAGCGCAGTGGAAAGCGCAATCCCACTGTCATTTTTAATTTGAAAGCCAATATTCAGCCACTGATAAATAAATTCCGCAACCACACTTGTGCATATGCAAACGGTTGCCAATACCAGCACACGCAAACCAAAAAAGTGCCAGCCGGCCAAAAGTGCCGGAATGAGTGCAATAATCACATCCAGCATTGCACCCTGCAGCGTATTTTTGCTCGCAATATGCGGCGATGCAGAAACAATAAATTTTTCGTTCGCCATCGCTTAAGTTCTCCTTTATAAAAGCTTATTTTTTTGCTCTTCTCTTTTCAAGCGCCTTTTGGCGCGCAATACGAATATTCGAAACCAAGTGCGTTTTTGCGGGGCAAACGTATGCACAGCTGCCGCATTCAATACAGTCTGCCGCATGTAAACGCTCACACGCATCCCAATCGCCGATGCTTGCAAAATTGTTCAGCTCTACCGGAACCAGATGCATCGGACACACCTTCACGCAACGACCGCAACGAACACACGGCTGTGTGCTGTCATAGGTAACTTCGCTTCTTGACAATGCCAAAAGTGCAGATGTACCTTTAATCACCGGCACATCCAAGCTTGCCTGTGCAATACCCATCATCGGACCGCCCTGCAGCACCTTTACAGGCTCTGTCTTAAAACCGTCTGCCTGATGGAAGATGTGTCGAAAATCCGTACCGGTACGCACTTCAAAGTTTGCAGGCGATTTCACACAGTCACCCGAAACCGTAACAATTCTTCGAATCACCGGCATGCCGGTTGCAATTGCAATACCGACCGAAACCATTGTGTCAATATTTAAAACTATAACACCTGCATCCGCCGGCAGCCCACCTGTCGGCACCTCGCGCCCGGTCACAGCATAAATAATATGCTTTTCCGAGCCCTGCGGGTATTTCTTCTTTAAAACCTTTACTTCGATACCACTGTAATTTTTCGCGGTTTCACGGATAATCTCAATCGCATCCGGCTTATTGTCTTCAATGGCAATATAGCCCTTGTCCAAACCAAAAATGCGCATCACTGCGCGCAAACCGCAAATCACCTTGTCCGGCTGCTCGAGCATAACGCGATGGTCACTCGTCAGATACGGCTCACACTCTGCACCATTTAAAATAACACAGTCAATTTTCTTGTCCGGCGGCGGCGAAAGCTTAATATGCGTCGGGAAGCACGCGCCACCCATACCGACAATGCCTGCCTCATGTACGATATCGACAATCTCCTGCGGCGAAAGGTCTTCAATTTCCCCCTTCGGCTGCACGCTTGCATCTACCTCATATTCAAAATCGTTTTCAATAATAATGCTACTGACCATATTGCCGTTCGGATGCAGCCTCGGCTCAATCGCCTTCACGGTTCCCGATACAGAACTGTGCAGCGGCGAGGAAACAAACGCTTCCGAATCTGCAATCTTTGTGCCGACATAAACACGATCTCCAACCGATACGATAGGGTCAAGCGGTGCGCCTAGGTGCTGCTGCACCGGATAGACATGCTCTGCACAACCTTCTATCTTACGAATCGGAATATTGTTGGTATACTTCTTGCTGTCCGGCGGATGGATACCACCCTTAAATGTCAACGCCATATTGTACGCCTCCTTTGCCTTACTTCTCAAACTATATTGTAACACAAACCTTTGCTGCACACAACAATAGTTATTATTTTAACAATTCGTGCCATTTTTTCATCCTTTTTTCGCCTATAGATATATTTCTACGCGCAAGACCATATAGTTTAGTACAAGAAAACGAACAGGAGCTTTCACCACTATGAAAAAACGTATCTTTTTTAAAAACGCTGTAATTTTAACGCTTACATCTCTGATTTTGCGTGTTGTCGGCATCTGCTTGCGCATCTACATCGCCAACAGTATCGGTGCCGAGGGCATGGGGCTGCACGCACTGATTTTTACGGTGTATACCTTCGCAAGCGCGGTTGCTTCCTCGGGGCTCAGTCTCGCTGTCACAAGACTTGTAACAGATGATTTCGCCGCAGGTGGTAAAACCGCTGTACGCGCAATTTTAAGAAAAGCATTCCTTTTAAGTCTTCTGCTCGGTTGCGGTGCAATGGCAGTTTTATATCTCTTTTCCGATGCCATTGCCGCTTATGCGCTCTGTGACACGCGTACCGCTCTGTCCCTGCGCATTCTCGCCTTCGGGCTGCCGTTTATCTCCATTTCTGCTTGCTTCAAGGGCTACTTTATGGCAAGGCGCAATGCCAAAACGCCATCGAATTCACAGCTGCTTGAACAAGTCGTCCGTATTTTAAGCGTTGTGCTTTTGCTGCGCCCTATGTCAGGCTACGGTCTCGGCTATGCCTGCGCCGCTGTGGTTATCGGCAATGCCGTTTCCGAGGTTTTGGCTTGTCTCTATCTGTGGCTTGGCTATAAAAAAGACACCGCTAAAATGACCTATAACGGCGTCGTAAAATCCAATATCCTTTCGCGATTGTGCAGCGTTTTTATCCCGGTCGCCTTCACCGGACATATGAACACTGCGCTGCATATGGCAGAAAACCTGATTGTCCCGCAAGCATTGACACGCTATACCCGCGACAGCAGCCTGGGCCTTGCACAATTCGGTATGCTTAAGGGCATGGCGCTGCCAACACTGTTTTTCCCTGCCTCATTTCTGACCTCTCTTTCTTCTTTACTCGTGCCCGAAATGTCAGAATACGGCGCAAAAAACCAAAGAAAGAGCATCGCGCGCACCGCGGAGTTTACCCTGCGCATTACCATCGTATCCTCCATCTTGATTGCCGGAATTTTTATGACCTATCCTAAAGAAATTGCACAGCTTTTATACCACGATGCCGAAGTCGGCTTCTATATTGCCGCACTCGCACCAATCGTACCGTTTATGTATTTGGAAAGCATCGTCACCGGTATTTTGCACGGTCTCGGTCAGCAAATGTCGACGCTGAAATACAATCTTGCCAACTCTGCACTGCGCATCAGTGCCGTGTTGTTTTTCGTGCCAAAGTTCGGTATGCCCGGCTTTTTATGGATTATGATTTTCAGCAATCTGTATACCTCTATTTCCTGCTTGCACCGCTTGTTTCACGTTGCAAATATTCATATCCAGTGGCGACATTGGGTGGTCGCCCCGGCACTGTGCTGTGCAATCGCCCTGCTTGCCTGTCAGGTCTACAACCGCTTCGGTACGGGACTTTTACACCTCCTGGGCGGCGGTGTATTATTTATGGTTGTTTTTGCCGTTTTCGCATACATCAGTGGCGTAATCACGCACGCAGACTTTGCTCAGATCCACACCGCGTTGCATCGCCAAAAACAAAAACAGTAAGTGGATTCCACTTACTGTTTTTGTTTTTATAAAATACTGTATTCAAAGTTTTCATAATGCAGGCGCGTACCCAAATCCGTTCCAATCGGCAAAAGCGCAAGGGCAATAAATAACTCGCAACCATCTTCCTCATTTTTCAATATGGCATACTCGCCTTCAACTCTTGTTACAACATAATCTTTTGCTTCCATGCTGTCAACCCCCATATCTTGCTGTGTTTATTTTCTGATATATTCACATGCGGCAAGTGCAGCTATCGCACCGTCTGCAGCCGCAGTCACCAGCTGACGAATCTGCTTTGTGCGGCAATCACCTGCAGCAAAAATTCCCTCCGTGCTCGTTTTGCAATCCTCGCCCGCTACAATGTAACCGTAATCATCAAGTGCAACCAAATCCTTGGTAATCGCAGTCGCCGGCACCTGCCCTACCGCAACAAACAAGCCATCAACTGCAATATGTCTTACTGCGCCGCTTTCCTTGTTCTTCACTGTAACGCCGGAGAAGGTCTCCTCGCCCTCCACCGTTTCCACAACGCTATCAAGTACGAACTCAAGGTTTTGCTTATCCTTTAAAAGTGCAAGCTTTGCCTCTTCTGCACGAAAGCCCTGACGGCGATGAATCAGATACACCTTGTTACAGTAATCCGTCAGGAAAAGCGCATCATCAATGGCGGTATTGCCGCCGCCAACCACGGCTACATCCTTGCCGCGGAAAAATGCACCATCGCAGGTTGCGCAATACGAAATACCGCGTCCCGTAAACTTCTCTTCACCCTCTACCCCGAGCGGACGGTTCTTTGCACCAACTGCTAAAATCAGCGATTTTGCCTCGAGCGTTTTACCACGCTTGGTTGTCACTGTAAACACATCGCTCTTCTCCACGCTGACCGGCGCATCAAACAGCACCTGTGCACCAAGCGCCGTCGCCTGTTCAAAAAGGCCGGTCGCATAATCGACACCGGAAACCTTTTTAATGCCGGGATAGTTTTCAATCTCCAATGTATTGATAATCTGACCGCCGTAAACGCTCTCCTCCAGCACAGCTACGCTGCGCCCTGCGCGTACACCGTAGATTGCCGCCGTGAGGCCCGCCGTTCCGGCACCGAAAATTAAAATATCGTACATAGTACTCCCTCATTTCAAAATCAAAACTTATATATCTATTATAACCAATCCGAAACAAAATTTCAATCCGTATTTTCATTGACTTTTTATCTGAAACATATTATAATTTTCACAATAGGAAGGGGTGTATTTATATGAATTTTGAATACTTAAAAGAACATATGGACAACCTGGGCGAAACGCTGCGTATTCCGGGTAGATATATCATCGTAACCCACCACGGCAAACGCGTATTTGAATATGGCGCAGGTTATGCAGACGAAGCAAAAACAAAACCGTTTTCCTCGGATACACTTGTTAATCTCTATTCCTGCTCCAAGCCGATTACCTGCACAGCGGCGCTACAGCTGTTGGAAAAGGGCAAGTTTTTATTAGAGGATCCGATTGCAAACTACCTGCCGGCCTTCAAAGATATGACAGTTCGTCATATCACAAAGAACGGTATTGTAGAGATTAAAAAAGCGGAAAAACCGATTTTGATTCACCAGCTGTTTACGATGACGGCAGGTTTGAGTTACGATTTGACATCCCCCTCCATCCAAAAGGCAAAAGAAAACAAATCCTGTACAACGCAGGATTTCGTAAATGCGATTGCAAACGAGCCACTCTTGTTTGAACCGGGCAGCGCCTATCGCTACAGCCTGTGCCACGATGTGCTCGGCGCGCTTATTGAAGTCGTTTCCGGTATGCCCTTCGGCGAATATTTAAAGAAAAATATTTTCGAGCCGCTCGGCATGGAAAATACAGGCTTTAAAGCAACCGATGCTGTTTACGCGCGTATGGCTGACCAATACACATTAGATGCCGAAACCGATACAGTCAAAAACATAGGCAAAAACAACGAATACCGTTTCAGCCCAAACTACGAAAGCGGCGGGGCAGGACTCATTTCCTGTGCCGAAGACTATATTCGCTTTGTAACGGCAATGTCGCTGTTTGGCAAATCGCCGGAGGGCGCACAGATTTTAAGCAAGTCCACCGTCAATATGATGCGTGCAACGCATGTGATTCCGACCGAGCTGAGCGTAAATGACATTGCGATGTTTACAAAGCAAGGCTATCACTACGGTCTCGGCGTGCGCACGGCTGTAGGCTCTACTTGCGGCAGACTGATTGCCCCGGGAGAATTCGGTTGGGACGGCGCGGCAGGCTGCTTCGCTTTGATGGACCCGGACGAGGAAATTGCGATTTTCTATGCACAGCACAGACGCAATCCGCAAAACGCTGACAATCATCCGCGCATCCGCAATATGGTGTATGCACAGCTGGTAAAATAATGTTTAAAGGAGGCGCTTCTATGCGTTTTGAAGCTTTAGAGAAATACATAGACAACTTAGATGAACTGCATCAGATTCCGGGTAGATATATCATCGTAACCCACCATGGCAAGCGCGTATTTGAACATGGCGCAGGTTTTTTTGATGAAGCCAAAACCAAGCCCTTTACGACAGACTCGCTTGTGAATTTATACTCCTGCACCAAGCCGATTACCTGTACAGCGGCTTTGCAGCTTTTAGAGCGCGGAAAATTCCTTTTAGAGGACCCGATTTCCAATTACCTGCCCGCCTTTAAGGAAATGACTGTCCGTCATACTCTGCCCGGTGGAGTAACCGAGCTTAGAAAAGCAAAGCATCCGATTTTAATTCATCATCTCTTTACTATGACAGCAGGCTTAAGCTATAACCTGACATCACCATCCATTCTGGAAGTTCAGAAATCGAGCGCCGGACGGTGCCCGACCATTGAAACGATAAACGCGATTGCAAATGAGCCGCTTTTATTCGAGCCGGGCAGCGCTTTTCGATACAGCCTGTGCCACGATGTGCTCGGTGCACTCATTGAAGTCCTTTCCGGTATGTCCTTCGGCGAATATTTAAAGAAAAACATTTTCGAACCGCTCGGCATGGAAAACACCGGTTTTACGGTAAACGACGAAATCTACGCACGTATGGCAGACCAATATACAAGAACCGAATCCGGCGCCATTGAAAACATAGGTAAAAATAACGAATACCGCCTTGGCAGCGACTACGAAAGCGGCGGCGCAGGCCTTATCTCCTGCGCAGACGATTATATCCGCTTTGTAACGGCAATGTCGCTGTTTGGCAAGTCCCCGGAGGGCGCACAAATATTAAGCAAGTCCACCATCAATATGATGCGTGCAACGCACATAAAGCCCGTCGAGCTCGACGGTTTGATGATGCGCGCCTTTGAACCGCAAGGCTATCATTACGGCTTAGGTGTCCGCACCGCTGTCGGCACAACTACAGGCGCTCTGCCATCGCGCGGCGAATTCGGTTGGAACGGCGCAGCAGGTAGTCATGTTATCATCGATCCGGACGAGGAAATTGCTGTTTTCTACGAACAGCACAGACGAAACTCTCCAACTGCAACCATACAACCGCGCATCCGCAATATGGTCTATGCAGAATTAGTATAATAAACGTTACCGGCAGGGAAAATTTCCCTGCCGCATTTTTATACTTTTTTGTCGAAAACTGTCGACAAAAAGAATTTTCTCCTTTATAATGAGAGTATGGACAACTGTCGCATATGCAAAAAGGGGGAAAACAAATGGAAAAACGCACATTTAATTCGATTGAAATATCTAAAGATTCCATTTTAGACACAATAGACACAACGCCGCGCAGACGTTATAAGGCGCGCCGCGGTCGTGCTTCCAATACAAACTGGATTAAGCCGTTCTTGCTCATTTTGGTGCTTTTGTGCCTTGCAGGCGGTATTATCTTTTCCATCGTTTCCTGCAGCAGCGCAAAAAGCGGCACAACCAAACAAAAGATGCAGGAAGAGCTTGCCCAGATTAGCGCACTGGCCGCATCCTATAATTATGATGAAGCACTGGCCCTTATAGAAGCTTCCGAATATGCACAAAAAGACGAATTTCTTGCCCTCAAGCAGGAAACAGAGCAAAAGAAAGCCGAGCTCGTTCCCTACGACGGGCCGTATTATCACGTATTCTTCCATAGCTTGATTATCTATCCGGAGCTTGCTTTTGACGGTGACTATAAACATGAGGGCTATGATATGTGGATGACAACCGTTTCCGAGTTTAAGGCAATGCTGCCGCAGCTCTACGAGCGCGGATTTATCCTCTATCCGTTAAATGAAGTCAAAGCGGAGGGCGAAATTTTATTGCCGCCGGGCAAAAAGCCGCTCATTATCTCCATCGATGATGTAAACTACTATGGCTATATGAAGGGCGACGGATTTGCAGACAAGCTCGTCATTAACGACGAAGGCAACCTCGCCTGCGAGGTCACCACACCAACAGGTGAACTCATCACAACTTATGACGGTGACGTAATGCCGATTTTAGATGAGTTCGTGCGCGCGCATCCGGACTTTTCATTCAAGGGTGCAAAGGGCGTTGTTGCCGTAACAGGCTATGAGGGTGTGTACGGCTACAGAACTGTAAAGCTTGAGGGCGAAGAGCAAGAAAAAGCTAAAGCAGAGGCGCTTAAAATTTCCAAAAAGCTTACCGAAACCGGTTGGCTGCTCGCTTGTCACAGCTACACGCACAACGACTATTTCCGTGACAACAATGTCAGTATGGAAGATTTAACGTATGATACAAACCGCTTTGCAGAGCGCATTTCAGATTTGATTTACAACACAGACATATACATCAGCCCGTTTGGTTATCATCTGCCGGTGGGCGATGAACGTTTACAGTATATGAAGGATATGGGCTACAATATTTTCTGCCCGGTCAGCCCGGCAATGCGCACCTACAAAACAGATGAGGGCGTGCTCTTCTCCGAGCGATTTAACCTCGACCGTTACAATATGCGTACAAAGAAGGAGTTTATCAACGAAACCTTCTTTGATGTCGACAGCGTGTATTATAAGGGATAGCATAAAAAAAGAAGGACATATGTCCTTCTTTTTTATGCTTATTTTTCTATAATCTTCACAATCGGTGCCGCCAAAATACCCATATCCTTAAGCTGATATTCGTA
>JAFQPV010000342.1 GCA_017411585.1 Clostridia bacterium
AAGAAGGCCGTTTGGATCTTCGGTGGTGACGGTTGGGCATACGATATCGGTTTCGGCGGTCTTGACCACGTTCTCGCTTCCGGTGAAGATGTAAACATTATGGTATTCGATACAGAAGTTTACTCCAACACTGGCGGTCAGGCTTCCAAGTCTACACCGACAGGTGCTGTTGCACAGTTCGCTGCAGGCGGTAAGCCGATTAAGAAGAAGAACCTTGCAGAAATCGCAATGTCCTACGGTTATGTATATGTAGCACAGGTTGCTATGGGTTACTCTGATGCACAGACAGTTAAGGCAATCAAGGAAGCTGTTGAATACAACGGTCCGTCCCTGATTATCGGCTACGCTCCGTGTATCAACCATGGTATCAAGGGCGGCATGACAGATACCCAGAAGGTTATCAAGAATGCTGTTGAAGCTGGTTACTGGCATACATTCAGATTCGACCCGAGACTTACAGTTGACGGTAAGAATCCGTTCCAGATGGATTCCAAGGATCCGTCCGCATCGTACAGAGACTTTATCATGAACGAAGTACGTTACAGCTCGCTGGCACGTAAGTTCCCGGATAGAGCAGAAGAACTCTTCACCGAAGCTGAAAAGCAGGCGAAGGAGAAGTACGAGCACTGGACAAAGTATTCCAAGCTCTTTGAGTAATCATTTAATAAAAAAACAGTGTCCTGCGGGGCACTGTTTTTTTGTTACTTTATTCGCTGATTGTAGTTATAAAAAGGTAATTTTGGCGCATTACTGCGTTACAGAGGCAAGCCCGTACGCGGAGTACTGTGCTTGCCTTTGTGCCTTTTGTGCTTCTTGGTCGCTCATATCCGTGTGTAGTGTGGCGCAACAACTACATTATAGAGTATATAGCTCTAAAAGTAAATAGAGTTTTAAACTCTATTGTAAAATTAGATGTAATGAAGGGAGTTGCGCTTATGGATGCTATTGAAAGAATTCGAAGTCTGCGTGAGGATAACGATAAAAGTCAAACAGAAATTGCTGCGTTAATTCATGTAGGACAGAAAACGTATTCGGACTACGAAACAAGAAAAACAAGAATTCCGGTGGAAAGCTTGATTATTCTGGCAAAATATTATAATATAGATATGAATTATATTTGCGGAATTACAAATGAGAAAAAATCATTTCCGAAACGATGAAGACAGAAAGGATGGGTTTTATGAAAAAGGTTGTTGCATTGGTATTGGCGGTTATGCTTTGCGTTGGAATGACTGTGCATGCGGATACTGTGCGCGATTTTACGCTGCAGCATGAAATGGCGAAGCAGCTTTATGCGCTTGGGTTGTTTTACGGCACGGAAAACGGCTTTGAGTTAGAGCGTTCGATGACACGCGCAGAAGCAGTTGTAATGCTGGTGCGTGCGCTCGGCAAGGCAGAGGCGGCGCAGGCGATGGGCAAGACGCATCCGTTTACCGATGTGCCGGAATGGGCAGACTGCTATATTTCCTATGCTTACGAAAACGGTCTTACAAATGGCGTTTCCGAAACGGAGTTTGGCGCATCAGATGAGGTTTTGGGTCAGATGTATTTGACCTTTATTTTGCGTGCACTTGGTTATACAGATGAAGACTTTTTCTGGGATGTACCGTATCCGCTCGCATCTTATATCGGTATCACACCCCCTGATGCGCAATTTAACGGCTTTTTGCGCGCGGATGCAGTTAGCGTAACGACAGCGGCGTTGTTTGTGAATTGCAAGGATACAAAGAAAACACTGGCTGAAAAGTTGATTGCGGAGAGCGCATTTTCTGTGGAAGAATTTGAGACGGCATACCCATCTGACCCGCATCTTGGATACAGAACATTGGATGCGTTGATGCAAAAAACAATTTCTGAAAAATACAATACGGGAAAAATGATTGATAATGAACGTTATAAAATCCCACTGCACTTTATCGAAAGTATTCGTGAGGAAAACGGACAGGTTCAGGTATGCGTTTTGGAAATGATTTCGGAGTTTTACATCCGCGAGGGCAATGAAAGCGGCGGTGGGGGTTACAGTAGCAGCGCAATGGTGTATGTTTTTGATGCACAGACTATGGAGTTTCTTTCTTCGGACCACGGCGTGCGCGACGATAGCTGGATTAGCCGCATTGCGCCGGAATATAAAACTGCACCGGGTTATTATTGGGACCATGCATTTACATTGTGTCAAAAATTATTCGCTGCGGATATAGAAAGCGGTAAGGCGGCGTGGAAAACACCGACTTATGAAGAAAGAATGGCAAGCTTTACAAAGGACAGTTATCGCGGCATTTATCAGACGTATGAAACGGATTTCTGCACGGTTGTGGAAAGCTATGTTGGCGGCACACCGCACGGCACTTATGCAAGTATTGGCATTGTATACAAGCCGGGCGCAGAAATGGGCGAAGGTACCTATGTCGGCTTGCCGATGCCGGAGGAAAACGGTTGGGGATTGACGCGTCGACCGGATACGGTTACTGTTTCAGAGGATGGGAAGACACTGGTCTACACCTACACCTATACCCAAAAAGCTGAAATTGTAGATATGAATCGTGTATTGCATGAAAAAGGCACTTATATTTACACTGTGGATTTAATTACCGGAGAAAAAGCTTGTGAAATTGTTGACAATGTCGAAAATATAGAGTAAAATAGAAGTGTAAACAAAATGTATCCTGACGTTAAAAATGCGTTTTGAGGCGGAAGGTTCGGCATATTTATAAAATGAGCCATAGATGGCTTTGTTTTGCCGCACCTTTCGGTGCGGCATTTTTTGTGCAGTCATAAGATCACAATCCTACATAGGGTTTCAAATGGCAAATTTTTTAAAACAAACCTATGCGAATTGGCTCTTATAGCTTAAAGAGGAACGCTTAGATTAAACGAGGTGAGATTCTATGGAAACAAGAATAGCCGTTATCGGTATTGTTGTGGAAAATGAGGATGCGGTAGAGCGACTCAATGAAATTTTGCACGAATATAGAAGCTATATCATCGGGCGCATGGGTATTCCGTATCGCCAGAAGAATATAAGCATCATCAGTATTGCAGTTGATGCACCAACAGATGCCATCAGTGCACTGACGGGCAAAATCGGTAAACTGGAAGGTGTAAGCTCTAAAACGGCTTACGCAAAAGCATAGAAAGGGGATATAAGGTTATGTACAATCCAAAATCATTAAAAGCAGAAGAGTTTATTTCCCACGAGGAAATTATGCGTACACTTGCCTATGCAGAGGAAAACAAAAACAATTTAGAGAACGTAGACAAAATCATTGATAATGCTGCAGAAAGAAAAGGTCTTACGCACGAGGAAGCAAGTGTGCTTTTAGCCTGCGAGGACGAAAGTCGTATTCAGAGAATCTACGACCTGGCAGAGCAGATTAAAAAAGACTTCTATGGCAACCGCATTGTTATGTTTGCGCCGCTGTATTTGTCCAACTACTGTGTCAACGGCTGCGTATACTGCCCGTATCATTTAAAAAACAAGCATATCGCAAGAAAAAAGCTGACGCAGGAGGAAGTGCGCCGCGAGGTAATCGCTTTGCAGGATATGGGGCACAAGCGTCTTGCGATTGAAGCCGGTGAAGACCCGGTAAACAACCCGATTGAGTATATTTTAGAATGTATCAACACAATTTACTCCATTAAGCATAAAAATGGTGCAATTCGCCGTGTCAATGTCAACATTGCAGCAACAACGGTGGAAAATTATCGTAAATTAAAGGAAGCCGGTATCGGCACATATATTTTGTTCCAGGAAACATACCACAAGGAGAGCTATGAGCAGCTGCATCCGACGGGACCGAAGCACGATTATGCTTATCATACAGAGGCAATGGACCGCGCAATGGAAGGCGGCATTGATGATGTGGGCTTAGGTGTATTGTTCGGATTGGAATTGTACAAATATGAGTTTGCAGGTCTTTTGATGCATGCTGAGCACTTAGAGGCAGTGCATGGCGTCGGTCCGCATACCATCAGCGTACCGCGCCTTAAGAGAGCAGATGACATTGACCCGGATCAGTTTGATAATGGCATCAGCGATGAGATTTTTGCAAAGCTGTGCGCACTCATTCGTATCAGTGTGCCGTATACAGGTATGATTGTCTCCACGCGTGAAAGCAAGGAAGTGCGCGAAAAGGTAATCCGTCTCGGTGTATCGCAGCTCAGTGGTGCATCCAAAACAAGTGTGGGCGGTTATAGTGAGCCGGAACCGGAGGATGAAAATTCCGAGCAGTTTGATGTCAGCGATAAGCGTACGCTTGATGAGGTTGTGCGCTGGCTGATGGAGTTTGGCTATATTCCGAGCTTCTGTACCGCTTGCTATCGTGAGGGCAGAACGGGTGATCGTTTTATGACGCTTTTAAAAGCCGGACAGATTCAAAATTGCTGCCATCCGAATGCATTGATGACATTGTTGGAGTTTTTGCAGGATTATGCATCCGAAGAGACCAAAGTGCTTGGTGAGAAAATGATTTTAGATGAAATCAAGAATGTACCGAGCGATAAAGTCCGTGAAATTTTAGTGAAGAATTTGGAACAGATTAAACAAGGTAACAGAGATTTCAGATTCTAAGGAGGTGCAAATATGAGTTTGCAGAACACACCTTCCGGTGAACGCTTGCACATTGGTTTTTTCGGCAGACGCAATGCCGGGAAATCGAGCCTTGTCAATGCGGTGACCAATCAGGAGCTATCCGTTGTATCTGATGTAAAGGGTACAACGACTGACCCGGTAAGCAAAGCGATGGAGCTTTTGCCACTCGGTCCTGTGGTGATTATTGATACGCCGGGCTTCGATGACGAGGGTATGCTCGGCGAAAAGCGCATACAGAGAACAAAGCAGATTTTAAACCGCGCTGACATTGCGGTGTTGGTGGTGGATGCTGCCGAAGGGAAAAATGAGGCCGATGCACAGTTGGAAGCTTTGTTTGCAGAAAAAGGTATTCCGTATATCGTTGTCTATAATAAGTCCGATTTGCAAAAAAGAGACTGTGCAGAAAATGAGATTTGCGTTAGTGCACTGAACAAAGACAATATAGAAGAATTTAAAAACCGATTGGCAACACTTGCAAAAACCGATGCACCGCATGTGCGTTTGGTCGGTGATTTTATAAAGCCGGGTGATTTGGTTGTGTTGGTTACCCCGATTGATGCGGCCGCGCCGAAAGGCAGACTGATTCTGCCGCAGCAGATGGCAATCCGCGATATTTTAGATGCCGGTGCAATGGCAGCAGTTACAAAAGAAACCGAATTGGAGCAGACGCTTGACAAGCTCACTGCACCGCCGGCACTGGTGGTAACGGATTCGCAGGTTTTCGGCTTTGTGAGCAAAATTGTGCCGCCGGAGGTAAAATTGACATCCTTCTCCATTTTGATGGCGCGTTATAAAGGCTTTTTGGAAACAGCCGTGCGTGGTGCGGCGGCGATTGGCGAATTAAAAGATGGGGACACCATTTTGATTTCCGAGGGTTGCACACATCACAGACAGTGCGGCGACATCGGCTCAGTAAAGCTGCCGATGTGGCTTAAGAAAACTACGACTGCGGAGTTAAATATCGAAACATCTTCGGGGCTTTCCTTCCCGGAGGATTTGTCGAAATATGCACTTGTGATTCATTGTGGCGGCTGCATGCTCAATGAACGCGAGGTGACCTACAGAAGAAAGTGCGCCGAGGATGCAGGCGTGCCGTTTACTAATTATGGTACAGCAATCGCCTATATGCACGGCATATTAAAGCGTTCGCTTGCGCCGATGCCGGAACTGGAAAAATTATTGGAAGTATAAAAAGAATCGTTGGTCAACTGACCAACGATTCTTTTATGCCTGTTTATCGTATTCTACAATTGCTTTTGCAAAGCATCTGCCGAGCCGGATCGCTTTTTCCGGAGTAAATATGTTGTCCGGTGTGCCGAAGTATGCCGTTTCAAGTGTGCAGGCAAGCTTTGCATTTGCAACGCTATCCATATAGCACGCAAAGGTCGGCGCATTCGGCGAATTCCATTCCACGCCGGGCAGAATGTTGTTGCGCTTGTCATAGCGGAGTGCGTCTGCTGTCCAAACACTTTCTAAAATTTCACTGAACACATCATATTCGGCGAGCTTGGTTTCTACCTTTTCCACCAAAAATACTGTGTCGTGTCTTTCGCCGCAATGGAACGGTGAGTGAAAATCAAAGCCATAGCGTATGCCGTTTGCCGCAATTTCGCGGATAGCGGCAGTTTCCGGCCATATGGAAGGTTCGTTCAGGCGATAATCGCGGTTGTGGTCACGCGGTGTGCGGTCTTTGCCCTGGTCACCATCCATAACGCCGTCGAAATCCGTAAACGGAATGCAGATTACCTTTGTGCTCGGTAAACCTTCCTGCAATAGTCCTTCCAATACGCCCTCTAAGATATAATTGCCCGTGGATTCGCAGGCGTGGTGGCGCGCGGTCAGTAAAATGATTTCCTCGCCGTCACCGAAGGTGATATAGGGCACACTTCTTCCCTTTTTGCTTTGGCAGAGCTCGTGCAATTCCAGGTTGTGCTTTTTTGCAAATGCCGCAAAGCGATCCGGATGGTATAGCATGCTATGCGCAAAATACACCTTGTCTTCTTCGGATTGAAATGTATAGGTAAATGCATTTTCTTCTTCGCCTGCGCCGAGCCAGGTCCAGCGTTTTAAATCGTGACTCACAGCGGGTCCGTAGTAGCCGATTCGTTCCTTCGGAAAGCGGAAGGTTATTGTCTTACCGGCGAAGTTCTCTGCGCAAAATGCCCAGTAAAACCAGTCGTGTGGCGTATCGCGCAACTCGTTGTTTAAATATATGGTATTGTCTTCAATTGCTTCGATACGGATATTTCCACCGGTAAAATTCTGATGAATCAGCATTTTGCGTCTCTCCTTACAATTTATAATAGTTCAAGCAGCTGTGCAGGGTGGTCGATGATTACATCTGCGCCGTTTTCTGAAAGCTCTTCTTTTGTGCGGAAGCCCCAGCTAACGCCGACTGTGAATACACCTGCGTTTCTGCCGGTTTCCATATCCGTGCCTGTATCGCCGACTTAGAGTATGTCTTCCTTGTTTACCTTCAGGGCATTCATAATTTCATATACACCGGTCGGGTCGGGTTTAGTAATGCCGTCATCTTTGACACCGCGGCAGAGCAGGATACGATCGCCGAACAAATCCTCAATGACCTTGCAGGCGGTCATATGTGGCTTATTGGTAAGCACGGCGGTTTTGATGCCTTTGGCTTTGAGGGCATCCAGCATTTCGAAGATGCCGTCGTACGGTCGGGTTAAAAACATAAAGTCTTTGTCGTACGCTTCGACATAGTACGGGTAAACCTTATCAAAGTATTCTGCCGAAGCACCGACGGTTTTAAGCGAGCGCTCGATAAGCAGCTTTGCTCCGTTGCCGCAAAGGTATTTGTATTTTTCGGTTTCGATTGGTGCAAAACCGAAATGTTCTAAAGCGAGATTGACAAAATAGGCAATGGTATCTATAGTATTGGACAACGTTCCGTCCAGATCAAAGATGACAGCTTTCTTCATATACAAAACCTCCGAAAAAAATTGTAAAAAGTCAAAGATTTTTTCGAAAAACCCTTGACTTCGCCATTTGTTTATTATATAATCATATGTTGTATTATAAGGTAAAATGAGCGAGAAATGCCCCTTGGGCTTTTCGGCTTGATTGCATTATAACACAGCATACAGGAAAATGCAAGTAGTATGTGAAAAAATTTTTTCCACAAAATATTGTGTTTTCCACAGTATATTTGTAAATTGTGAAAGCATCTATACAGCGCACGGCAGTGCGATTCGCAGAAGTGCTGCCAAGTGTGCGTCTCCTCTACGCGACGGAAGCTGAGCTCAGGCCTCTTTCACTCCTGACAGACGAGCCCGTGCGGTAGAAAGACAAATGCCTTCTGGTTTCAGACAGGCAAAATTTCTGCAAAATTTTACGATGAGGTGATATGCAGATGCCACATGAAATAACTCTGGGTAAAAATAAGCGCATGAGTTTTTCAAAGATTAAAGAGCCGATCGAAATGCCGAATCTGATTGAGATTCAGAAAAATTCGTACGACTGGTTCTTTGAAGAAGGCCTCAAGGAAGTCTTTGAGGACGTTTCCCCGATTACGGATTATACGGGAAATCTTGTGCTTGAGTTTATTGACTATACCCTCGATCCGACACCGAAGTATTCTGTTGAAGAGTGTAAGGAGCGCGACACAAACTATTCCGCGCCGCTTCGCGTAAAGGTGCGCCTGATTAACAAGGAAACAGGCGAGGTAAAAGAGCAGGACATCTTTATGGGTGAGTTCCCGCTCATGACAGACCAAGGTACATTTATCATCAACGGTGCAGAGCGTGTTGTTGTCAGCCAGCTTGTTCGTTCGCCGGGTATGTACTACGGCATGGAGCACGATAAGTCCGGTAAGGAGCTGTTTAATTCTACAGTTATCCCATATCGCGGTGCTTGGCTTGAATATGATATTGATGTAAACGACGTGTTCTCCGTTCGTATTGACAGAACGAGAAAGCTGCCGGTTACGACACTGATTCGCGCAATGGGCTGCGAGACCAATGCGCAGATTTACGAGTTGTTCGGTGACGATGAGCGCCTGAAGGTGACCATGGAAAAGGACAACACCAACCGCGAAGAAGCACTTATTGAAATTTATAAGAAGCTGCGTCCGGGCGAGCCGGCAAACGTAGAGAGTGCGACCTCGCTGATTATGAATATGTTCTTTGATCCGAAGCGTTATGACTTGGCAAAGGTCGGCCGTTTTAAGTTCAACCAGAAGGTTGCACTTGGTAAGCGTATCAAGGGACAGAAATTGGCTGAAAATGTTGTTACGGAGGATGGCGAGCTTCTTGCAAGTGCAGGCGATGTATTAAGCGCTGAAGCTGCAATGGCAATCGAGGATGCAGGTATCAACCGTGTTATCCTGGATTTGGACGGCAAGCAGGTTGTTGTATTCGGTAACAATATGGTGAAGCTTGAAAACTATGTAAAGCTTTCCGATGAAGATAATGCAGGCTATTTAAAGAACCTCGGTTTCCACACAACTGTGTACAAGCCGGTGCTCGATGAAATCCTTGCAGCTTTAGACGCAGAAGGCAAGCTTGGTGATAAGCAAGCCGTAGAAGAGGCACTTCTTGCTCGCCGCGTAGAGCTTTTGCCGAAGCATATTTTAGTGGATGATATGTTTGCATCCATCAACTACTTTAACAATCTTTGCGAAGGCATCGGTAACTTGGACGATATCGACCACTTGGGCAACCGTCGTCTGCGTTGCGTTGGTGAGCTTTTGCAAAACCAGTTCAGAATCGGTCTTTCCAGAATGGAGAGAGTGGTTCGTGAGCGTATGAACATTCAGGACCTTGACGTGGTAACACCGCAGACACTGATTAACATCCGTCCGGTTGCATCTACCATTAAAGAGTTCTTTGGTTCTTCCCAGCTGTCCCAGTTTATGGATCAGACAAACCCGCTGGCAGAGCTGACACATAAAAGAAGACTTTCTGCCCTCGGTCCTGGCGGTCTTTCAAGAGAAAGAGCGGGCTTCGAGGTGCGTGACGTACATTATACGCACTATGGTCGTATGTGTCCGATTGAGTCTCCGGAAGGTCCGAACATCGGCTTGATTTCTTCGCTGTCCTCGTTTGCACGTATCAACGAGTATGGCTTTATCGAGTCGCCGTACCGTTATGTGGATAAAGAAACCGGCGTTGTATCGGATGAGGTTATTTATATGACCGCCGATATGGAAGACGGCTTCATTATTGCGCAGGCAAACGAGCCGCTCGATAAGAGTGGTAAGTTTATCGACAAGAAGATTACGGCTAGATATTTAAACGACTTCGTGGAAGTATCTCCGTCTGAAATTGATTATATGGACGTATCGCCGAGACAGCTCGTATCGATTGCGACCTCGATGATTCCGTTCTTGGAAAACGACGACGCAAACCGTGCCCTCATGGGTTCGAACATGCAGCGTCAGGCAGTGCCGCTGATTCGTACCGAGTCTCCGATTGTCGGTACCGGTATGGAGTATAAGGCAGCAAAGGATTCCGGTGTAGTTGTCCTTGCAAACAACGACGGTGTTGTTGAAAAGGTTAGCGCAGAGGAAATTATTATTAAGACAAAAGACGGTGAGCAGGAGCGTCATAAGCTTCTCAAGTTCTTGCGTTCCAACCAGGGCACCTGTATCAACCAGCGCCCGATTGTTGCTGAAGGAGAGGCTGTGAAGAAGGGCGATATTATCGCTGACGGTCCGTCTACCTCGAATGGTGAAATCTCCCTTGGTAAGAATGCCCTCATTGGCTTTATGACCTGGGAAGGCTACAACTACGAGGATGCTGTCCTGCTCAACGAAAGACTTGTTCGTGATGACGTGTATACGTCTATTCATATTGAAGAGTATGAAGCGGATGCAAGAGATACAAAGCTCGGACCGGAAGAAATCACACGTGATATTCCGAATGTGGGCGAAGATGCACTCCGCGACCTCGACGAGCGCGGTATCATCCGTATCGGTGCAGAGGTGCGTGCCGGTGATATTTTGGTTGGTAAGGTAACACCGAAGGGTGAAACTGAACTGACTGCCGAGGAACGACTGCTTCGTGCCATCTTCGGCGAAAAGGCAAGAGAAGTTCGTGATACCTCCCTGCGTGTACCGCACGGTGAAGCAGGTATCATTGTAGACGTTAAGGTATTTACCCGTGATAACTGCGACGAGCTGCCGCCGGGCGTAAATGAATTGGTACGCTGCTATATCGCACAGAGACGTAAGATTTCTGTCGGCGATAAAATGGCAGGCCGTCACGGTAACAAGGGTGTTATTTCCAGAATTCTTCCGGAAGAGGATATGCCGTTCCTGCCGGATGGTACACCGCTGGATATCGTATTAAATCCGCTCGGCGTACCGTCGCGTATGAATATCGGTCAGGTGCTTGAGGTGCATTTAGGCTATGCAGCAAAGGCGCTTGGCTGGAAGATTGCAACACCTGTATTTGACGGTGCAAACGAGGAAGATATCCGTAAGTGCCTCGTGGATGCAGGCTATGATGCAGATGGTAAGACTGTACTCTATGACGGACGTACAGGTGAACCGTTTGATAACCGCGTAACCGTTGGTTATATGTATTATTTGAAACTCCATCACTTGGTTGACGATAAGATTCATGCTCGTTCTACCGGTCCTTACTCGCTCGTAACGCAGCAGCCGCTCGGCGGTAAAGCACAGTTCGGCGGTCAGAGATTCGGTGAAATGGAAGTTTGGGCACTGGAGGCATACGGTGCGGCTTACACACTGCAGGAAATCCTGACAGTGAAGTCGGATGACGTTGTCGGCCGTGTTAAGACTTACGAATCGATTGTCAAGGGCGAAAACGTACCGGAGCCGGGTATTCCGGAATCCTTTAAGGTACTTATCAAGGAATTGCAGAGCCTTGCGCTTGATGTTAACGTGTTGGATAAGGAGGGCAACGAAGTTGACCTCGGACAATACTCTGATGACGATGACGGTGTTGCACCGCTCACAGTCAAC
The DNA here is from genome assembly GCA_017411585.1 of Clostridia bacterium. Classification (GTDB taxonomy): domain Bacteria; phylum Bacillota; class Clostridia; order UBA1381; family UMGS1253; genus RGIG2041. The sequence continues at coordinate 11,538 of JAFQPV010000342.1, forward strand.
ATTGAAGGCAACGAGGACAGCGTAAATCCGAATGCAGCATCTGCTTCTGCATACAATTCGGAAAGCGCAGACCTGGATGAAGATGCCGCATTCGAGTTTGAAGAAGCGGACGGTGACGGCACAGAGTTGCTTGATTTGGACGATGACGATTTGGATTTATTGGACGATCTCGACGATGATATTCTCGAGGCGGAGCCGGTTGAAGATTTTGACGATGATATCGTTGAAGATTTAGATGCGCTCGCAGATGATGATAACTAATCCATTTGCTAAATAAAATCCAAATATTTGAAGGAGGTTTTTGTGTTGGAATTTACAACATTTGACGCGATAAAAATAGGTTTAGCCTCTCCGGAAAAAATCAGAGAATGGTCCTACGGCGAAGTTAAGAAGCCTGAAACAATCAACTATAGAACCCTCAAGCCGGAACGTGACGGTTTGTTCTGTGAAAAAATCTTTGGACCGCAGCGCGACTGGGAATGTCACTGCGGTAAGTACAAGAAGATTCGCTATAAGGGTATTGTTTGTGACAAGTGCGGTGTTGAAGTAACACGCTCGAAGGTGCGCCGTGAAAGAATGGGTCACATTGAGTTGGCTACACCGGTATCCCACATCTGGTATTTTAAGGGCATCCCGTCCAGAATGGGTCTGCTTTTGGATATGTCTCCGAAGGTACTTGAGCAGGTACTGTATTTTGCTGCCTATGTCATCATTGATGCAGGCGAAACAGGTCTTTTGGAAAAATCCATTCTCTCTGAAAAGGATTACAGAGAGTGCGTAGAAAAATATGGCGATAGTTTTAAAGCCGGCATGGGTGCAGAGGCTGTAAAAGAGCTTTTGCAGAAGATTGATTTAGAGACACTGTCTGCAGAGCTGAAGGAAGAGCTTGAAACCGCACAGGGTCAGAAGAAAATTCGTATTGTTAAGCGTTTAGAGGCTGTTGAGGCATTCCGTCTTTCCGGTAATAAGCCGGAATGGATGATTATGGATGCGGTTCCGGTAATTCCGCCGGAGCTTCGCCCGATGGTACAGTTAGACGGTGGCCGTTTTGCAACGAGTGACTTAAATGACTTGTATCGCCGCGTAATCAATAGAAACAACCGCTTAAAGAGACTTTTAGATTTACATGCACCGGACATTATTGTTCGCAACGAGAAGAGAATGCTGCAGGAAGCAGTGGATGCGTTAATCGATAACGGCAGAAGAGGCCGTCCGGTAACGGGCCCGGGTAATCGTGCGCTCAAGTCCCTGTCCGATATGCTTAAGGGTAAGCAGGGCCGCTTCCGTCAGAATCTTTTGGGTAAGCGTGTTGACTACTCCGGTCGTTCGGTTATCGTTGTCGGTCCGGAGCTGAAGCTTTATCAGTGCGGTCTGCCGAAGGAAATGGCAATCGAGCTGTTTAAGCCGTTTGTAATGAAGCGTTTGGTTGGTGACGGCCTTGCGCATAATATTAAGAGTGCAAAGCGTATGGTAGAAAGACTGCGTCCGGAAATTTGGGACGTGCTCGAAGAGGTAATTAAGGAGCATCCGGTGCTCCTCAACCGTGCGCCGACACTGCATAGACTTGGTATTCAGGCATTCGAGCCGGTACTCGTAGATGGTAGAGCACTTAAGCTCCATCCGCTTGTATGTACTGCTTATAACGCCGACTTCGACGGTGACCAGATGGCTGTACACGTACCGCTGTCTCCGGAGGCACAGTCGGAAGCGCGTTTCTTGATGCTTTCGGCAAACAACCTTTTAAAGCCGCAGGATGGTAAGCCGGTAACCGTACCGACACAGGATATGGTTCTCGGTAGTTATTACCTGACTTTGGTTAAGGATGGCGAGCCGGGTGAAGGTAAAATCTTCTCCAGCATGGATGAAGCGATGATGGCATATAGAAACGGCGTTGTTTCCTTGCATGCAAAGATTAAGGTGCGCGTAGAAAAGGAAATCGATGGCGTGAAGAAAGCAAAGACCATCAACGCAACCGTTGGTCAGCTTATTTTCAACGAAAAGCTGCCGCAGGATCTTGGATTTGTGGACAGAAGCAATCCGGACAATGCATTCGAGCTTGAGTTTACACAGCTTGCAACAAAGAAGCAGCTCGGTATCATCATCGACAGATGTATCCGTGTGCACGGATTCACCGAGACAGCAACCGTGCTTGACGATATTAAGTCGCTCGGCTTTAAGTTCTCTACACAGGGTGCAATCACTGTCAGCGTAGATGATATTAAGGTACCGGAAGAGAAGAAGAAGTACCTTGCGGAAGCTGAAGAGCAGGTTGATAAGATTACAAAGCAGTATCGTCGTGGTATGCTTGACGATAATGAAAGATATGATGCAATCATCAAGGTTTGGACAGAAACCAGTGATAAGGTAACAAAGGCACTTATGGATAACCTGGATGCACTTAACCCAATCTATATGATGGCGCATTCCGGTGCCCGTGGTAGTGTTAACCAGATTCGTCAGCTCGCAGGTATGCGTGGTCTTATGGCGAACACCTCCGGTAAGGCGGTGGAAATTCCGATTCGTGCAAACTTCCGTGAAGGTCTGAACGTACTTGAATACTTCATTTCCACACATGGTGCGCGTAAGGGTCTTGCCGATACAGCGCTGCGTACAGCCGACTCCGGTTACCTCACCCGTCGTTTGGTTGATGTCAGCCAGGATGTCATCATCCGTGAGGACGATTGCGGTACAACCAAGGGTATGGTTGTTAGTGCAATTGTTGATGGCAAGGAAGAAATCGAGCCGCTGAAGGACAGACTTTTAGGCAGATATACGCACGAGGATGTTTGTCATCCGGAAACGGGCGAGGTTATCGTTGCTAAGGGTGTTCTTATGGGCGACGATGAAGTTGCTAAGATTTTGGATGCCGGTGTGCAGGAAGTATGCATCCGCAGCATTCTTACATGTAAATCCCCGATTGGTGTCTGCGCACATTGTTACGGTGCAAACCTTGCAACCGGAGATCCGGTTCCGGTGGGCGAAGCCGTTGGTATCATTGCTGCACAGTCCATTGGTGAGCCGGGTACACAGCTTACGATGCGTACATTCCATAGTGGTGGTGTTGCCGGTGACGATATTACGCAGGGTCTGCCGCGTGTCGAGGAATTGTTCGAGGCGAGAAAGCCGAAGGGTGTTGCGATTGTTTCCGAGATTGCAGGTAAGGTAAGCATTTCTGAAAACAAGAAGCGCCGTGAGATTACAGTAACCAACGACACGATTGCGGAAACCCAGACCTATGTGATTCCGTATGATGCGAGAATCAAGGTAACAGAGGGACAGGAAATCGAAGCAGGTCAGCCGCTGACCTCCGGTTCCATCAACCCGCATGATATTCTTAAGATTAAGGGCGCAGACGCAGTACAGAGCTACCTGACACAGGAAGTACAGAGAGTATATCGTCTGCAGGGTGTTGATATTTCCGATAAGCATATCGAGGTTATCGCGCGTCAGATGATGCGCAAGGTAAAGGTTGAGGATTCGGGTGATACGAATCTGCTCATGGGTAGCTTGATTGATATGTTTGAGCTGGAGGCTGCGAACGAAAAGGTGCGTGCTGAAGGCAAGCAGGAAGCAACAGCAACGACTGTGCTTCTCGGTATCACAAAGGCATCCCTGGCAACAGACTCCTTCCTGTCGGCTGCTTCCTTCCAGGAGACTACACGTGTTCTTACGGAAGCTGCAATCAAGGGTAAGGTTGACCCACTGCTCGGTCTGAAGGAAAATGTTATCATTGGTAAGCTTGTTCCGGCAGGTACCGGTATGAGTATCTACCGTGACATCGATGTTCGCGCCGAAGGCGAGAGCACCGCAATGAGTGAGGCGTTCGATGCAGCATTTGCAAAGAACAATGAGCTGATTGGCTGATAAGTAATAAAAAGGACGATGATTTTAAATCTGAAGTGATATAATGATGGTAGACACAAAAAAGTGTCTACCATCATTTTTTATGCTATACTAAAGAAAAGGGGTTGATTTATATGGGAAGACCAAAAG
>JAFQPV010000343.1 GCA_017411585.1 Clostridia bacterium
GAAAGCAGGGCGGAAATTGGCAGGCACTTTCACGGTTTGCAGCGCGGCATTATCCGCAGGCGAGCGAGGCGGGGCGTTGGGCAGCGCAGGATTGTATGACGCTGGACGATATTCCGTATATTGGACAATATTCTAAGGGGACATCTTCTTTGTATGTGGCAACCGGATTTAATAAATGGGGGATGACCTCGGCAATGGTTGCGGCGATGCTGCTTACAGATATGGTCTTGGAAAAGGCAAATCCGTATGCGACGGTTTTCTCGCCGTCCAGACAGATTTTCAGACCGCAGCTGGCAGTGAATACATTTGAGGCGATTGCCGGATTGCTTACACCGCGCGTGCCGCGTTGTCCTCATATGGGCTGTGCGCTGAAATATAATCCGCAGGAGCATTCATGGGACTGCAGCTGTCACGGCTCGCGTTTTACAAAGCAAGGAGAAGTGATTGACAATCCGGCTACGGGAGATTTGTCGTAATTCGTACCGGTGTTGAAGGGAGAAGAAATGATGAAAAGATTTGTGGGGCTGCTGTTTTTAAGCTTTTGTATATTGCTTGGGATAAGTGTGTGTGCCGACGACGTGTACGATGTTTCCATTGAACTGCAAATCGGACAACCGAATGCGATGGTGAACGGCACGGCAGTGAAAATCGATGAAAATGAAAGCGTTGTGCCGTTTGTGCAAGACGGAAGAACGCTCGTGCCGCTTCGATTTTTGGCAGAAAGCCTGAAGTTGGATGTTGAATGGGAGGAAGAGGCGCAAACCGTTGTTTTGAAGAAAGCGGATATGTGCATTACAGTAACGATCGGTGAATACATTGCGTATATAAACGGCAGTCGGTATCCGCTGGAGTGCAGTCCGATGCTGCAGGATGCGCGCACCTTTGTGCCGGTTCGCTTTGTTGCGGAGGCATTGCGGTGTGAGGTTTCATGGGTTGAGGAAAGTCAGACGGTTTTGATAAAACACGAAATAGAGACCGAGTTGGATGTCAACGATACACAGGTGCAGGCATTATTTGCGGATGTTTTAAATAACGATGAGTTTGCATCCTATTATGCGGGTTATTGTGATGCGGCGGTACTGGACAGTCCCGAAAACATGTTTAGCGGCACAATGCGAGAACTGTTTTCTGTATTAAAGCTGAAGAAACTTGACGAAAAAACGTACACACAGCAAGAGGCGGAGTCGGTAATTTTAGAATTTTTGTCGCACGGTGATATAAGCGATTCTCTTTCAAGCTTCGGCATTGACAACTTGCAAGCAGGTCTGGAAAACGGCGGAAATTACGGGAGTGATTCGACGGAAGAAAAACTGATTGCGCTCTACGATGGCACGGCGTTGGATGCCGTATCGGTGGATTTGTTCGGCTCTGTGCTTCCGAAGCATAGAAATTTAGCGTATTCGGTTGGCTACCACTGGTTTCATTTGTTCAACCGTGTGAATCTGTTTTATCCGTTGCCGGATGTTTGCCGTGCTGCAATCTACTACAACGCAAATAGCCATCAGTATTTGTTTACAGAGCTTTTGGATTACAATCCACCTGAGGATTATAAACTGGATTCGGAAACAAAACTACTGCGCGCGACAGCGCATAATAGTAAGGTATCGCTTTATATTTACCGAAAAGCGGTGTATGATGAATACAGCGGCGGTCAGTCCGTCTACGAAGGCGTGTATAAAAACACGTATCAAAAAGGAGAGGACGGCTACTATTGGGTGTCTTCCTTTGGTGACGAAAGTTTAATGTGAGGAGAATAGATATGAACAAAGTGGAGCTTTTAAAGCACGTTGGTTCGGTAGAGCAGGTGGGCGGTGTACGAGATTTTACGTTTAATGACGGCAAAATGAAGGGTGTACGCGCTATTGAAATCAATACGGGCAAGGTGCGTTTTACCGTTCTGCCGGACAGATGTATGGATATTGCGCAAGCGTATTATAAGGAAAATGCGGTTGCTTGGCTATCGAAAACCGGTATCACTGCGCCGGCATTTTATGAAAAGGATGGCGCAAACTGGCTGCGCGGCTTTTACGGCGGCTTGATTACAACCTGCGGTCTGCGCAATATCGGCAAAGCGGTCGGGGAGCACGGTCTGCACGGCAGAATTGCCAATACACCGGCAACGAAGGTCAGTGTTTTTGCAGACTGGGTAGGAGATGACTATGTGATGCGCGTATCGGGTGAGATGCGCGAAAGCAGTGTGTTTTCTGAGAATTTGGTGCTCA
>JAFQPV010000344.1 GCA_017411585.1 Clostridia bacterium
ATCAATCCCGACTATGCACACGATGAGCTCGGCGGCATTGAAAAGCTGCCGGAGGTGCTTGTGCGCGTACATACGACAGAAGAGGTTTCCGAAATTATGCGCCATGCGCATGCAAATACCATTCCGGTAACGATGCGCGGCAGCGGTACCGGTCTTGTCGGTGCGGCAGTGCCGATTTACGGCGGTATTTTGCTGGAAACCACGCAGATGAATAAGATTTTGGAGCTCGACCGCGATACCTTAACCGTCACGGTGCAGCCGGGCGTGCTTTTGATGGAGCTGGCGGCGTTTGCCGAGGAAAACGATTTCCTATATCCGCCGGACCCGGGCGAAAAAAGTGCCACCATCGGCGGTAACATTTCCACCAATGCCGGCGGTATGCGTGCCGTAAAATACGGCGTTACGCGCGACTATGTGCGCGCCTTAACCGTTGTTTTGCCGAATGGTGAAATCCTCAATTTGGGCGGCAAGGTTGCCAAAAACAGCTCCGGCTACAGCTTAAAGGACCTTGTTATCGGCTCGGAGGGTACGCTTGCCATCATCACCGAAGCGGTCTTAAAGCTTGTGCCGCTGCCGAAGGTGTCGATGAGTCTTTTAGTACCGTTTGCGGATATGAAAAGTGCCATCGAAGCGGTGCCGGTGATTTCGCGCTCGAAGGTAACGCCGACCGCGATTGAGTATATGTCGCGTGACACCATTCTGTTTTCGGAAAGCTATCTTGGCAAAAAGTTCCCGGACACGAAAAACGATGCGTACATTCTCTTAACCTTCGACGGCTCGACTGACGAGCAGGTGGAGTCCGATATGCGTGAGATTGCTGACCTCTGTCTGGAAATCGGCGCACTTGATGTTTATATCGTCGACACCGAGGAGCGAAAAAAATCCGTCTGGTCGGCGCGCGGTGCGTTCCTCGAAGCGATTAAGGCCTCCACCACCGAAATGGATGAGTGCGATGTGGTTGTGCCGGTCAATAAAGTCGATGCATTTATCAAATTTACCCACGCGCTTGCCGATGAAATGGGCGTGCGTATTCCGTCCTTCGGTCACGCCGGTGACGGCAATCTGCACATCTACATCTGCCGCGATGCCTTAGACGATAAGGCTTGGGAAACGGTGCTTGAAAAGTGCTTCGACCGTATGTACACCGAAGCTGAAAAAATGGGTGGTCTCGTTTCCGGCGAGCACGGCATTGGCTATGTAAAGCAAGAATTCTTACGCCGTCAATACGGCGAAACCCATATTGGCCTTATGCAGGGGATTAAGAAAACCTTTGATGAGAAAAGTATCCTCAACCCCGGCAAAGTCTGCTTCTAAAAAACAGGTTAATTTTGTGTAATACTGCGTTGGGGGCAGGTCGGCATACAAGCGTATAGCCGCCCTGCCTTACAACAAAATTTCCTCTGTTTTTTTATTTGTGCCTTGCGCTTGTTTTTTTCGACTCTACGTCTTTCGCTACATCCAAAAATCCTCTTTTTATTTTTGTGGAGATTTTAGTGTGTGGCTTCGACCCGTACATGGAGTACTGTGTCAGCCTTTTTGCCGCGTCTTGCATCCAAATTATCTCCTTTTTAAATTGCTGCATTCGTCTTACAACAAAATTTCCTCTGTTTTTTTGTTTTGTTGGGTTTAATGTAAGTTTTGAAGTTGCCTTGTAGGGACCGGCGTCCTCGACGGTCCGTTTTGAATTTGTACGGACACAAAAAAGGAGATGAAAATCATCTCCTTTTTTCGTTCTTAATATTTCTTACTCAAAAGTGAATGTTCGGTTTCCTTAATCGATTCGAGCGCTTCCGCAGAGCGGTTATACACAATGTAAAAATACAGCGCGTCGATAATGGCGAGCTGCGCAATACCCGAATTGAGCGCCAGAATGTTATACTGCGTTTCGTCTGCCGAGGTGGCAAGCACAATATCGGCGTGGCGCAGAATCGGGGATTTGCCACTGTTGGTAATCGCAATTGTGGTCGCGCCGTGCGACTTTGCAATTTGCAAAGCCTCGATAATATCCTTCGACGAGCCGGAGTGCGAAATTGCAATCACGACATCGTTTTTGCGAAGGTGCGAGGCGGCAATCATCTGCATATGATTGTCCGAGTACGCTACGGCGTTTAAGCCAGCACGAAGCAGCTTGTGACTGGCATCGAGCGCAACAGAGGCGGAGTTGCCGAGACCGAAGGTGACGATTTTGTTTGCATCGCACAGCGCCTGCGCCGCTTCGGCAAGGCTGTCTGCCTTGAGCGACTTTTTCGTTTTCTCAAGCGAGCAGTAAATATCGTTGCACACCTTTTCGTAGATTTCATAGGCAGTATCGTCTGCGGTGATGTGCGTCGATACGGCGCTGCCGCCGCTTTCCGAGGCAAGTGAAATCTTTAATTCCTGATAGCCCGACAGTCCCAAGCGCTTGGAAAAGCGCACGATGGTTGCTTCGCTGCATTTGCATTGCTCGGCAAGCTCGACAATGGAAAGCGAAATGATTTTGCCCGGGTTTTCGAAAATCCAGTCTGCAATCTGCTTTTCCGCTTTGCCCATCTCGTTATATAAGAGTTTTATATTCAGTGAAGTTTTGTCCATAAATCTACCTCAAATGTGAAAAATTTTTTCATAAATATTATATAGGAATAAATGGCATTTGTCAAATGGGGGGGAATAAAAAAAGCCTTCCCCTTGAGGGGAAGGTGGCAGCGTTAGCTGTCGGATGAGGTGAGGATGTGGTTTAATATATCTTGGCACACATTGTCAAATCGTGTTTGTATTTCTGAATTTGTATAACTTAATACTTTTATACCTAATGCGTTCAAATAGGAATCTCTTGTTATATCCGCTTCTTTGTTTTTATCTTCATAATGCTGAGAGCCGTCTAATTCAATAACAGTTTTTGCGGATGCAATATAAAAATCAACAATGTATTTGCCGATTCCTTTTTGCCTGTTTACGGTGACGGGGAGTGTCTTTAAGAAGTCATACCACAAATGACGTTCTTCTTTTGTCATATTTGTTCGCAGTTGTTTTGCATTGTGCGTCAGTTTTGGGTTGTGCAATATATTTGTTTTACTCATTTTATCACCTCATCAGTCACCTTTGGTGACAGCTTCCCCTCAAGGGGAAGCCTTTTTTTATTTGCATTATAGCATTTTCTTGAAAAGTTTTCAATTCTCCAAAGAAAATATCAACTATTTTATAAAAATATATTGAAATAATTTTCGTAATATGCTACAATGATTGCGTCTGAATTGACTTGAAAATGAAAATTATTTTCAGAAAGGGTGGAATATATGCTGGATTTTAAAGTGAAAATCGGTTTGGTGCCGATTGTGCGCGACTTGTTTGACTTTGCAACGCGCAAGGGCATCTTCGAGCCGGCGAAGGGCGTGGAAAACAAAGACAAGGTTTTGCCGTTTATTTACAAAAACTTCGCAGACGAGCAAACTGAGTTTTGCGATTTGGCTTGGCTCAACGATTTAGGTGTACTTTACAAAAACACGGATGTGGACGCGGTGTGCGACTATTTTAAGAAAGAAAAGGTCGATGCCATTTTCCTCATCAACTGCAACTTCGGCAACGAAGAGGCTTGCGGGCAGCTTGCAAAGAAGCTCGGCGTGCCGGTGCTTTTGTGGGGCCCGCAGGATACGGTGTTTGAAGAAAACGGACAGCGCTATACCGACTGTCAGTGCGGTTTGTTTGCTATCAGCAAGCAGTTGCGCCGCTATCATGTGCCGTTTACCTACATCGAAAACTGCCCGGTGGAGGCAGATGTGTTTTTCGAGGGCGTGAAGAAGTTTATCTCCGTTGTGACGATGGTGAAAAACTTCAAGGATTTGCGCATCACGCAGGTTGGCACACGCCTGACGCCGTTTAAGAGTGTTATGTACAATGAATTGGAGCTGACGGAAAAGTTCGGCTTTAATTTAAACAACTACAACATGGCGCAGTTTGCCGACAAGTTTAACAAGGCACTTGCATCCAAAGCAGGCGAGCTGGTGATGGATTTAGACAAGCTTAAAAAAGACTATGATGTTGCAGGCTTGGACGATGAAACCTTAACGAGAATGCTCGCGTTTGTTTATACTTATATAGAAGTATTTAACGAAACGGATGCAGACGTGCTTGCCAGTGAGTGCTGGACGAGCATGCCGCTTGCGTTTAATGCAAACCCGTGCCTTGCCATGAGCATACTCTATGACCTCGGCTACCCGGTAGCCTGCGAGTCGGACATTCACGGCGCGATTACCTCGGCGCTACTACTTTGCGCATCACGCGGCGCGCATAAGCCGACATTTGGTGAGTTTACCGTAAGACATCCGGAAAATCCGAATGCCGAGCTTTTGTGGCACTGCGGTCCGTTCCCGTATTCGGTAAAGGACCCGAGCAGCAATGCACGACTGTTTAACACAAAGCCGAGCTTTAAGGCAAAGGACGGCGACTAC
>JAFQPV010000345.1 GCA_017411585.1 Clostridia bacterium
CGGACAAGTCCTCGGGCCCTGAGCTTTGTAAAACGATTGATGTCAGTGGTTTGGAGGATTTAACCATTACCTGCCGCGCAAAGCAGGTGGGCGGTGCAAGTCTGCAAATCAACCTTTTCACAGACGGCGCGATGAACGTAACGCTTGCGAAAATTTCAAGCGAGAGCTGGGCAGATGTTGAAATTGCAATTGATTTAAAGAAGCTTACATATACCACAAAGGTGAATGGCTCTGTTACATACAAAAATGAGCCAATCAATGCGTTTTTAAATCCTGCGCAGTTTATGGTGCGTTTAAAGCAGGTTATTACCTCTGAAAAATTCGGCTATTGGGACGATGTGAAGATTACGAGCAAAACTGCTCTTAGCGTTGAGGAAAGCTCGGAGGAGAATTGGTTTGCGTGGACAATTCCGGATGAAAGCAAGGCGAAGGGTACGGCAATCGATGCCTCGTTCATGCTTGAAAAACCTGCCGGCAAGCACGGTTTTGTAAAGGTTGATGGAGACGAATTTGTATTTGAAGACGGCACGGAAGCGCGCTTCTGGGGAACAAATGTTGTATTTAATGCAAACTATATGTCGCATGCTGATTCAGATATTTTAGCGGACAGAATAGCGCGCAGCGGTTATAATATTGTGCGCTTGCATATGTTTGACACCTCGCGTGAACCGAATATATTTGCGCCGGGAACATCGATAACCTTTGACGAAACCTATCTGGACCGCTTTTTCTATTTCACTGCAGCCTTGCGGGAACGCGGTATCTATGTATATATGGACTTGCTTGTGCATAGAAAGGCATATGCTGCGGACGGCATTGAAGCTGTGGAGGATGTGGACAACAAAGGATGGCAATCCGAGTCGCATTATGATGAATATTTATGGGATTTACAAAAGGAATTTGCCTATAATATTTTAACACGCGAAAATCCGTATACGGGACTTGCATATAAGGACGATCCGCAGATGGCAATGGTGGGCATTACAAACGAGAGCAGCGTAACCAGTATTATTTTAAACAACGGTTTGTATCCGTCAACCGAGCATTACCAGGGTATTTTAAATGCGAAATTCAATGCGTGGCTGAAAGAAAAGTATTCCTCAAACGCGAAGGTAAGTGCCGCGTGGAACAATACGAACAAACCCGGCTTGCTTCCGGGGGAAAGCCTGGAAGACGGCACAATCGAGGTGCGCAAAGATATTAACAATTCGAGCAATTACAGCGAGCAGCGCCGCCGCGATACGATGGAGTTTTTAACTGCGCTCGAGCAGGAATTTTATACAGAGATGAGCAGATATCTTAAAGAAGAGGTCGGTATCAAGTGCCCGTGTACCGGTACAGCACTCGGTGGCAGTGCGGCAAACAATGCAAATCTGTATGCGAATGCAAAATATACGGATTATGTTGCAAGAAACAACTACTATGGTACAGCAAGCTCTGTGCTTTATAACGCAACGCACGTTGAAGGCATTTCCTCTGCGCGTATCTGTGGTAAACCGTATATTATAACG
>JAFQPV010000346.1 GCA_017411585.1 Clostridia bacterium
AATCTTCATAAAGATCACCTCTGTAGCACAATTGGATATATAAACCCATTGTTAAATTATTGTACCACATTTTTTTACATATAACAAGAAAAAAATAGCATAAAAACAAAAAAGACAGAAGTGCATTTCGCACCTCTGCCCTTTAATGAATTTTCAAAAATTATCTCTGTACACGACCCGAACCGTCGCCACCGGCAAGATTTTCAACATCTGCTCTGTTTACGAGGTTGAAGTCACCCGGGATTGTGTGCTTCAGCGCAGAAGCAGCAACACCGAATTCGAGCGCAGACTTAAAGTCCTTACCGTCTAAGAAACCGCAGATTACGCCGCCGGCGAAGGAGTCGCCGCCGCCAACGCGGTCAACAATCGGAGAAATTCTGTACTTTCTGGAATGATAGAATTCTTTTGTCTCGCTGTTGTAGATGCAAGCAGACCAGCCGTTGTCGGAAGCAGAGAAGCTTTCGCGAAGCGAGCTGATAACATACTTAAAGTTAAACTTTGCAACCATCTGCTCGAAGATATCCTTGTAGCCTGCAAGCTCCAATTCACCGCTGGTTACGTCTGTGTTGCCCGGCTTAAAGCCAAGCACCTTTTCTGCGTCCTCTTCGTTGCCGATGCAAACATCTACATACTGCATAAGGTTTGTCATAACCTTCTGCGCCTTTTCGCTCGACCAAAGCTTCTTTCTGAAGTTTAAGTCAACGGAAACCGTAATGCCCTTTGCCTTTGCAGCCTTTAATGCAGCTTCGGTAAGCTCTGCAGCAGCATCGGAAACTGCCGGTGTGATACCTGTGAAGTGGAACCAGTCAGCACCTTCGAAAATCTTGTCAAAATCGAAATCTGCAGCCGTAGCTGTGGAAATCGAAGAATGTGCACGGTCATATACAACGTTGGAAGCTCGCATTGCAGCGCCGGTCTCTAAGAAATAGATACCAAGTCTTTCACCGCCGCGTGCGATGTTCTTTGTTTCAACGTTCATCTTGCGAAGTGCAGCCACTGCGCACTCACCGATCGGGTTTGCCGGAACCTTTGTCACGAATTCTGCATCGTGACCGTAATTTGCAAGCGATACAGCAACATTTGCCTCACCGCCGCCGTAGCATACATCAAACTCGTCAGCCTGAATAAACTTTTCATTACCCGGCGTAGAGAGTCTTAACATAATCTCGCCCATTGTAACAACTTTTGCCATGATTTATACATCCTTTCTTTCGTGGAAATCTAAACTTATTTTGCAGCTCTTGCAGCCTTAATATTTTCGATAAACTGCTTACCAATCTTGGTAATGCTTTCATAATCGCCGGTCTTAGCACCGCCGGTTAAGCAGCTGCCTGCACCAACTGCAACAGCGCCCGCCTTAATCCACTCGCCAACGTTGTTTGCATCCACGCCGCCGGTCGGCATAAACTTTGCCTGCGGAATCGGACCATGAATTGCCTTAATCATCTTCGGACCCATTGTGTCGCCCGGGAAGAGCTTAATAATGTCGCAGCCGGCTTCCATAGCTTCAACAGTTTCCTTAATGGTCATAACGCCCGGCATATACGGCACTCTGTAACGGTTACAAAGCTTTGCTGTAGCCAAATCAAAATACGGGCTGACAATGTACTGAGCACCTGCTAAAATCGCAATTCTTGCAGTCTCAGCATCCATAACCGTACCTGCACCTAAAATAATCTGATCCGGAGAGTAGATGTTTGCAACCTCGCTGATTACTTTATCTGCAGACGGAACTGTAAATGTCATTTCGATTGCAGCAACGCCGCCTTCGATACAAGCATCTGTAATTCTCTTTGCCTGCTCAGCAGATGTTGCACGTACAACTGCTACAAGACCAACTTCCTGAATTTTTTGCAATACTGTTTCTTTATCCATGATTCTTACTCCCTTTCAAATCGGACAAGCCGAAAAATTTCTGATGATATTATACTATATTTTCCCACTGTTTGCAACCTTTAATTTGACGCATTTTCTATAATTTTTGACTTCTTTTCGTTTTTCGACTTAATTTTATCTGCGAAAAAATCAGAATGATTAAAAACGGTAGTCCGAGATAGCCAAAAACAGAATACAAAACACGAACAATCCCTGAAAAGCCAAGCAAGCAAACCGGGCAGGCTAAAACGATAAGAAAGCCGATACCAAAGCCGGTAGACACACGAAAATGTTTTCTCAAAAAATCAAGCACCGCAAAGCCGCAGCTGACCGCAGTTGTATAAACAGACATGAATAAAAGCCCGCTATAGATATACTGATGCATTTTGCCGCCGCGCGATGCAATCTGCAGCATCGGTATTTCGCCG
>JAFQPV010000347.1 GCA_017411585.1 Clostridia bacterium
CCGGAAAATGGCTTCGCGTTTATCAAAGAAAGCAGCAGGCATTGGAAGCAGCTAAGAATTAAATTTTTATAAAAAAATTAAAGAAAAGGAAGTGTATGCAAATGAGAGGAAAATGGTTCAAAGGCATCGGCGTTCTTTTGTGCACCGTAATGCTTCTGACGCTTTGTGCGCCGATGGGGCTTGCGATTGTGCGAGATCCAAAAGAGGAATTCGCCACGGGCGAGGCAGTTGTGTTTATGAATCTCGACTTTGAAAATGAAAAGGTTGGGGCCAAATACACGTACAAGTCGACCGGCTTTGATACGGGTGCGATTACGTCGGAGGCCCGTTTCTATGTCGAGGAGGACACGGATGGCAATAACGTTTTAAAGGCGTACCATGGTAATCCGAAAGCCGATGGTGCAACAGCCAGAAGCCCGCGCGTGGAAAAGACGTTGCAGGCAAAGGGTTTAACGAATTTAAAAATTGAGTTTGACTTGAAGTCGAGCGGCGGTGCATCCTATATGAATTTTTCCATCGCAGAGGCAACGGAGAACAAAGTAATTCGTTCAATCAAGGTACCGTCGGACTTTGATGTGTGGAAGCATATTGAGGTTCTGTTTTTGCAGACGGATGCAAAGACAAACACCTTCACCGCACAGGTTTACATCAACGGGGAAGCATATGGCGACGAGTACAGCGTGGAGCTTGGCGACAGAGAAGCCTTCCGCGTGCGCTATGGTACAAAGGTTGAACTCGATGGCAGCTGGCTGATGTTTGATAATTTTAAGCTCAGTACGACGGATAAAAATATCGGCGGTATGTTCGGTATTGACGGCAACACCATCAATTGGGACGCATTTGAAATGACCGATGAGAAGACCGGACTTGCCGATGTGATGCGCAAAACGCATCCGCGTATTTTTGTAACGGACTGGCAAGTGATTCGCGACAGAATTCAGACGGATGAAAATATGAAGGCGTGGGCAGATACGGTAATTGCATTTGCGGATTCGCATCTGAATACGAGCCCGGTTGAGTATACTATCAATGTGCGCGGTAACATCAATGAGGATTCGACAGAATTTAAGGAAAGAGTCGTGCCGATTGCAGCGGCATACTGCATTACGGGAGATACGCGTTATAAAGACAGAGTATATAAGGAAATGGTTGCAATCGGCAACTGGCCGGATTGGGGTGCAGCAGCATGGCTTTGTACGGCGCATATTCTGTATGCCTACGGCGTTTGCTACGACTGGCTGTATAACGACTTTACACCTGAGCAGCGTGAAACGCTTACAGGCTTTGTAAGAGACCAGGGCTTTAAGGAAAGCGTTCTGGCTTACGAGTGCAAAGGACCGTCGCACGGCTGGGTGGATGGCAGCAACGCGAAAACCAACTGGTGTCAGGTATGTAACGGCTCCAATCTTGTAGCCGCAATTGCATTTGCAGATGAGCTGCCGGAGATTGCGGATTATATCTATGCCAAGGCGGCGAAGGTTTTACCGCCCTCCTTGCAGGAAATTTCTGCTGACGGCGCCTATGCAGAGCCGCTCGGCTACTGGGACTACGGCGTGCGCCATTTGGTGAAGGCGATGGCAGCGCTTGATACCTGTGTTGAGGACGGAAAGTCGATTCCGGCGTGCCTGGATTTTGAAAATGTGCGCGGCGTACATAATACAAGTGATTTTCCAATTTACTACAACGGTACAACCGGCGCGTTTAGCTACGGCGACGGTGTAACCAAGTTGGTGTGTTCACCGAGTATGTTCTATCTTGCAAATAAGTATAATAAGCCGCAGTATGCGTGGTATCCGCTCAATATGATGGATAACAACCCGAATGCAGTGCCGTTTGACGCAAAGAATGCAGCGCACGCACTCGTTTGGTACAATCCGGACAATGTACAGGGCGGTGAC
>JAFQPV010000348.1 GCA_017411585.1 Clostridia bacterium
TGAAACTTGCAAGTCGCTTTTGAGTTCGTCGGTAACTACGCCTCGGTGGACTTTCACCACAGAGCATTGATATGCCCGTCATACACAAAAAAAGGTTTCGGGAAAATTCCCGAAACCTTTTTTATTGAATTTCTCCTGCAAATTCAAACCCGCAGCTTTCTATTGCCGTTTTGATTGCTTCCGCATCAATTGCAGCTGCAGTAACGGTAACTGCGCCCTTTTCCAGGTCAATTTCCGCTTTTGTCCCCTTCAGCTTTTCCAGGGCTGTTTTTACAGCCGCACTGCAACGCGGACACGCCATACCTTCCACCTTAAACACCTTTGTAACTTTTTTTCCGAATCCGAACATATTAATTCCTCCGTTTCCATAATTCTATATTTATTTTACTCCCATTTTTTAAAAAATGCAAGTCTGCCTGTCCATATTACATTCTGCTTACATTCAAACGCATTTCGTTGACAGTAAAAGGAATTTTTGGTATACTTAACGCAAGAATGGACCCGTGTACACTAAGGGGGAATTTACCATGAAATTAAAAGACGGTTTTTTACTTAAAACAGTTGCCGGCAGCAAAATTGTTGTGCCGATTGGCGAACAAAGTTCTGCATTTAATGGTATCATTACGCTTTCCGGCAGCGCAGCATTCCTGTGGGAGAAATTGCAGGTTGGTGCAACAGAAGAAGAACTGCTTGATGCACTTCTTACTGAATATCGTGTAGACAGAGATTATGCCGCAGCAGATTTGAAGCGTTTTATTGAAAAATTACATACAGCGGGAATGTTGGAAGCCTGATATGGAACATATAGAAATGCAACTTATTGCCGAATGTATGCAGGATGCATTTGCACAAGGCAAAACCTTTTCCTTTACACCGTATGGTGACAGTATGTTACCAACCATACAAAACGGCAAACACTTCGTTACTTTCACGCAATGCATAAACCCGAAAGTCTATGACATTGTGCTATACCGCAGACCCAGCGGCATGTATGTCCTGCATCGCATCGTGGGTAAGCTGCGCGATGGTTTTATGTTGTGCGGAGATAATGAAAACACGATTGAATATCCGATTTATCAAAAGGATATGATTGCAAAGGTTATTGCAATCCGCGACGAAAACGGCAAATCAATTTCTTTGCACTGCAAGGGCCTTGTAAAAAAGCTGTGGCTAAAAAAAGTTAAACTCTTCATTAAAAAAATCCTTTGTTCATAATGAACAAAGGATTTTTTGGTTGTCGTTTTTTACTTATCTGTTTAAAATCAGCTTAGTCAACTCAACCGGCTCAACAATTTTGTCACCCTTGTATACGCGCATATTACCGGATGCAATTTCATCAATTAAGATAACTTCGCCGTTGTTGTAACCAAACTCAAACTTAATATCCCACAAATCAAGGCCGATGGTCTTTAAATCGTCTGCAACGATTTTTGTAATCTTCAATGTCTGCTCCTTCATACTTGCAAACATTTCCTCGCTCATTACGCCGAGCGCAGCAAGACCTTCACTTGTTACAAGCGGATCACCCTTTTCATCATTTTTAAAGGTGCACTCTACATAACCGCCTTCAAGCACGGTACCATCTTCCATATATTCGCCGTATCTGCGAATAAAGCTACCGGTTGCAACCAAACGGCAAATAACCTCCAAGCCATGACCGAACACAGTCGCCGGAAGAACTTCCATCGTTGCCTCATCCACATTTGCACTTACATAATGTGTCTTAATGCCAGCCTTTTTAAGCAGGTCAAAATAATATACAGATGTACGAAGATTTGCCTTGCCAATGCCTTCAATTGTTAAACCAACGCTGTTTTCACCCGGATCAAATACGCCATCCTTGCCTGTACAATCATCCTTAAACTTCAGCATGACATTACCATTATCCAGTTCATACACATCTTTGGTTTTACCTTCGTATAACTTCTTCATACAAAAAACTCCTTTATTTCAAATTAACTACCGATATTAGCATAGCACTTTTTTGAAAAAAAATCAATGTAAAATTAAGAAAAACAGAGATTTTGTCACATTGTACAAAAAATGGAAATTCCAAACAATCAGTTTCTATTTATTTTTTAAGTCAACTGTGCTATAATGTATTTGAGGTGAGCAAAATGCAATATCGCAAGGATAAATATGGAAATGACCTTTCTTTACTCGGCTTCGGCTGTATGCGCTTTACAAAGAAAGCCGGCAAGGTGGATTTTAAAAAAGCAGAGCATGAAATCATGACCGCATACAAAGGCGGTGTAAATTATTTTGACACAGCATATATCTACCCCGGCAGCGAAGCCTTAATCGGCGAAATATTCGAAAAGAATCAGATTCGCGATAAAATCAACATCGCAACCAAGCTGCCGCATTACCTCATTAAAAGCCGCGAAAGCTTAGACAAACTTTTTAACGAAGAATTAACGCGTCTGCGCACAGACTATATAGATTATTATTTAATGCATATGCTGACGGATATTGACGCATGGGAACGTATGAAAACACTTGGCATTGAAGAATGGATTGCAGAAAAGAAGGCAAGCGGACAAATTCGACAAATCGGCTTTTCCTATCACGGCAACACAGAGATGTTCTGCCGTTTAATCGATGCCTATGACTGGGATTTTTGCATGATTCAGTACAATTATATGGATGAGCACAGCCAGGCAGGCAAACGCGGTTTGCAATATGCAAGTCAACGAGGGCTGCCCGTCATCATTATGGAGCCACTGCGCGGTGGCAAGCTTGTAAATCTTCTCCCTGACAATGCAAAGCATATCTTTGCCGACTATAAAATCAAACGCTCCCCTGCCGAATGGGCCTTTCGCTGGCTTTGGAACCAGCCGGAAGTCACCTGTGTGCTCTCCGGCATGAACTCGGAAGCGATGATTTCGGAAAACATCAAAACGGCATCCGAGGTGCAAATCGGCGAGCTTGGCAAAGAAGATGAAGAAATGCTGCAAAAGGTCTGCAATGCAATCAATGCCAAAATGAAAGTCGGCTGCACCGGCTGCGGCTATTGTGTGCCTTGTCCGAAAAATGTAGATATTCCCGGCACCTTTGCCGCATATAATCGCTTGCATAGCGAAAACTGGTTTGCAGGCACAAAGGAATATCTGATGTGCACGACCTTTCGCAAAACGCCGACCGCCGCTTCCAACTGCATTGGCTGTGGCAAATGCGAGCAGCACTGTCCGCAAGCAATCCCCATCCGCGAAAAGCTTGCCGATGCGCAAAAGGAGCTGGAAGGACCGGCATATAAAATTGTACGCAAGCTCGCAAAATGGTTTGTAAAATTCTAATTAATAAAGAAGAAACGCAGTCATTATATAACGGCTGCGTTTCTTTATTTTTCTGTTTTTTTCGCATTTCCTCTATGTGTCTGTTTTCTTTTTGTTTCGCCCAGAACAAACAATTGCTTTGATGCCCAATTTTTGCATAGAATGTTGGCGTATGCTACGATTTTCTATTTCTATATAGAGCGATGATTACAGAAATAAAAGCAAAAGTCTCACCGATTAACCCCATAAATGAATGAACAAAAATATCATATGTAAACATCATAACGTTATTTGATAACCCTATTATTCTGGCTACTTTAACATTCTTTTGCCAGAAGGAATATGTCGCAAGCGACGATACAACAGCCGGTAAAAGGCTGTAGTATCCTTTCCATGTTACCACCGCTGAAGCAAGGTTAAATGCAATGAAAACCCACAGCCATACTTTTGCACCAAAGAATTTTCGATTGTTCCGCAGAAAAATATTCTCTCTTACAAAGCATATCATATTCATTGCAAAAGCTGAAGTTGCACCAATGAGCAAATAGTGAAGTGCCCATAAAATATCCATGACCATTTTCATTATCAAAACATTCTTCATTGTTTTGAAATGATACATTAAAACAAATATCACTATTCCGCAGATTCCAAAAATCTGCGCCAAAATCCAAATGATGTCCATTATATTCTTCCCTTATTTAATTTATAATTTTTGTTGTTATAATCTACGGTAATCACGCTTTTGTCAGAATACTCAATCTCGAATACACCAGGTAAAATTTCTCTGTGTTTTTCCATAAACTCATATTGCAAATAACTCAATTCATCATAGGCATCGGCTGTTTCTTTTGCCTTTATTGCACTAAAGGCAATTTCTTCATCTGTGTTGCAGTGAAAATCACCTTTACCAATCCAGTCACTTGTATCCGTAACAAACTTTGCGTAATAATACATTTGCGGTTTTCCGCCATATTCAATAACCTTCAGCATATCGTCGGCGCTGTCGCTTATAGCGTAATTCACACATCTTGCATAAGGATTATAGGGGACAATTCCATGATATACAAGTTGTGAGAATGGTATTGTTTTATCACATAACACATGTTTTGCATCCATATCCGAATAATCAGCAAAGGAAGAATATAACGTATAATCAACATTTTTTGCATAATAGTCGTAAGAACACTCACAACCGGCAGAGCCAAACATCTCCCTTGCAGCTCCGTAGAGCTTTGCGAAATATTCACCTGCTTCTTTTTTGTTTACGGGATGGTCCGGATGATGACATTCTCTTGGGATTGTCGCCGTGACCACATCCATATAATGCATTCCGCGAAAGCCGAGTGCAGCAACTTCAGGAAGGGTTTCCATTGAAATCTCATAAGCTCTTTTAGGGCAAATGTTGTATGATCTGCCCCCGCCCCAGCGCACATCATCTATACTTTTTTGACCGTCTTTTGTGATGGCAATATCATTTTCGGAAAAATTATTTGCTATGGAAAAACCGAGAACACTGTTTGTGTGACAAGTCATAGCGTAGCCAAGTTCATTTGCTCTTTTTATAACTTTTTTAAGTCCTGCTTCTCCGCCGATGCTTTCTTCAACAGGCAAAATCTGTGGCCATCTGCCGTCGTGCCCCTTCATATTCCAACCAACAAGACAAAATTCTGCTTTGCTTACGCCTGCTTTCTTATATGCCTCCATAACTTTGATTACATCATCAAATGTGCA
>JAFQPV010000349.1 GCA_017411585.1 Clostridia bacterium
AAATACTGCAATCGCTGCTTGCGCCGATGCGCTCGGCGTAGATGCAATTGAGCTTGCACCGATTAAAAACTTGCGCGAGGATAGTATTATCTACAAGACAATTGCGCAAAACGTGCAAAACAGTGTGGTTACAGTGCCGGTCGGTTTTTCCGCTGAGGACGTGGCAAACGCTTGGGAAGCGATAAAGGAAGCTGCAAAGCCGAGATTGCAGGTGGAAGTACCGACCTCGACTGTGCAGATGGAATATATCCATCATATGAAGGCAGACAAGATGCTTGTTAAAATTGCAGAGTTGACCGCTGAGGCAAAGAAGGTTTGCGCAGATGTAGAATTTTCCGCAATGGATGCTACACGTGCCGATGAAGCATTTTTAGTTCAGGCGGCAAAGGAAGCAGAAGCAAACGGGGCGAGTATGATTACGCTGTGTGATGATGCAGGCGTAGCCTTGCCGGAAGAAATTGCCGCACTTGTAGGCAAGGTGAAGGCGAGCGTAAGCATTCCGGTGTATGTACAGGTGTCGGATAAAATCGGTATGGCAGTTGCGGCTGCAGTAGCTGCAATCGGCGCAGGTGCAGACGGTCTTAAATGTGCAATGGCAGGCGGCGAGGCGCTGAGTATGGGTGTGCTTTCCAACACAGTAGCGGTGCGCGGTGATGCAATCGGCGTAAGCGTTGCTTTGGAAAACACAAAGATTCACGCCAGCATTGAAGATATGCTTTCCAAAATCAATCATGCGGCATATGAAAGCGCAGATGCTGTAAGTGAAAAGAAGAAGATTTTACTTGATGAAGACAGCACGCTTTCCGATATTGCGTACGCGGCAAATGTGCTTGGTTACGATTTATCCGATGAAGATAATGGCAAGGTGCATAAGGCATTGATGCAGGTTTGCGAAAAGAAGGGCTCTGTCGGCGCGAAGGAATTTGAAGCATTGATTGCAAGCTCGGCAATGCAGGCACCTTCCACTTATCATTTTGAAAGCTATTCGACCAGCTGCGGCAACCTGACTACAGCGATGTCGCAGGTGACGCTTCGCTGCGGTGATGAAATTCTTTGCGGTGTCAGCACGGGTGACGGTCCGATTGATTCAGTATTCCGCGCAATCGAGCAGAGCATCGGCTATCACTATGAGCTCGACGATTTCCAGATTCAGTCCGTTACAGACGGTAAGGAAGCGCTCGGTTCTGCGCTTGTGAAGCTCCGCGTAGGCGGCAAGCTGTATTCCGGCAACGGCAGCTCCACGGATATTGTGGCAGCCAGCATCAGAGCGTATATTAACGCACTCAACAAGATTGTATTCGAGGAGGCGTAAGGGATGAAACTGACCTTTTCAACCAAACATGTAAACAGAGCATCCTTTCTCGATACCTGTCGCTATGCATATGATTACGGCTATGCCGGTTTTGAGATTTATGATGCGATTAAAGAAAGAAAGCAGCATTATGACAGCATTTTGCGCAGTGACCGCGTAGCGGATGCAAAAAGAAAGCTGTTTAACCGAGGCCTGTCGGTTTCCGCTTTGGTTTATCCGTATCCGGTGGAGAGCGCAGAGGCAACCAGCGATGCAATTGTAAAATATGTGGATATGGCAAGAAATGCCGGCGTGGAGCGCATTATTCTGCGCAATGAGGAAAAAACGGACAATGCCGTGCTTGCTGAAAAGCTGACTGCTGCAATCAAGCGCGCGGAGAAAGCAGACATTCAGATTTTGTTTGAAACTGTAGGCTATCTTGCTGAAACAGAAAATGTAATTGATATTATCAACTTTTTCTCGTCTGCCGCAATCGGTGTGTCGTGGAATACACGTGCAACCTATTTCGGGGCGGGCGAAAGCGCAGATACCACTATAAAAACACTCGGTGCATACATTAAATATGTGCGCCTCGGCGATATGCAGGATGGTAAAAGTGTGCTGATTGGTGAAGGTGAACTGCCGGTAACTAATTTTATCAACGCTTTGTCCTCGCTTAACTTTGACGGCTATATTTGCGTTGCATGGAATGATGAAATTCAGGATGCAGACATCGTGCTCACACACTTTGCAAATTATATTGCAAGTCTTTCGCGCAAAAAGAAGGAAAAGGACGGTGCGTATTATAACCGCGACAAGTCCGGCACCTTTGTATGGAAAAAGTACGATGTAATCGATGCAACGTTTTCCGATGTGCTTGACACAATGGCGGAGACCTATCCTGACCAGTATGCGTTTAAATATACAACATTGGATTATACAAGAACATATTCGCAGTTTAGACGCGATGTGGACGAATGTGCTGCTGCGCTGATTTCGCTCGGCGTGAAAGCAGGTGACCATGTTGCGATTTGGGCAACGAATGTACCCGCTTGGTTTATCACCTTCTGGGCAACAACCAAAATCGGTGCAGTGCTTGTTACGGTTAATACTGCGTATAAAATTCACGAAATTGAGTATCTTTTAAAACAGTCCGATACGCACACGCTTGTGATGATTGAGGATTGTAAGGACATTAATTATAAAGAAATTATCGAAGAGCTGTGTCCGGAACTTAAAAGTATGCAGCCGGGCGATGCGCTGTATTCAAAGAACCTGCCGTTTTTACGCAATGTTGTTACGGTCGGCTTTGAGATGCAGGGCTGTCTCACATGGGAGCAGATGCTTGACCGAGCAGCATTAGTTCCGCAGGAGGAAGTGCGCCGCAGGGTGTCCCTCGTAAAGCCGGACGATGTCTGCAATATGCAGTACACCTCCGGTACAACGGGTTTTCCTAAGGGCGTAATGCTTACACACAGAAACATTGTAAACAACGGTAAAACCATTGGCGACAGAATGGATTTGTCTACGGCAGACCGTATGATGATTCAGGTGCCGATGTTCCACTGCTTTGGTATGGTATTGTCTATGACATCGACGATGACACACGGCGGTACACTTTGCCCGATGCCGTATTTTTCACCGAAATCGTCACTTGCTTGTGTAAATGATGAGCATATTACTTGCTTTAACGGCGTGCCAACGATGTTTATTGCAATGTTTAACCATGCGGATTTTGCTAAGACAGACTTTTCGTATATGCGTACCGGCATTATGGCGGGCGCGAACTGCCCGGCGGATTTGATGCGCCGCGCAGCGGATGAAATGAATATGCGCGAGATTATTTCTGTGTACGGTCAGACGGAGGCTTCGCCGGGTTGTACGATGGGCGAGGTGAACGAGGATATTGACCACCGCGTAGAGACGGTTGGTTCACCGTTCCCAGG
>JAFQPV010000350.1 GCA_017411585.1 Clostridia bacterium
AACAAAACTGCGATAGTAAACGAAAAAGGAGAAGAAAAGATGAAAAAATTACTTGCACTGCTTTTAGCAGTAAGTTTGGTACTTGCATTTGCGGCTTGTGGTAAAGCTTCGAAGGAGGACGCGGAAGAAACCGTGGGTACAAACGTAGAGCAAACCGCACCGGAAAAAGAAAAGCAGGACGATAAAAAGGCAGAGGACAAAAAAGAAGAAGCAAAGCCGGAAGATAAAAAGGAAGATAAGAAAGAAACTGCAAAAGAAGAGGAAAAGAAAGAGGATAAAAAGGAAGAAGCAAAGCCGGAAGAAAACAAACCGGCAGCGGCACCGGAAAAAACACCGGAAAGTGTGCCGGTGGCAAAACCGGAAGAAAAGCCGGCGCCGACACCGGAAGAAAAGCTGGCAGAATCTGCAACAACAGTTGGTAATGCTTTGCTTGCAGACTTTAAGGCAAAGGCTGGTGGTGCGCCGAGTATGCTTTCTTTGGCAGAGAGCCTGATTTCTAATGATATGATTCCGTTTATGGGCGGTGCAATGGAAGTGGAGCCGGGTTTGCTCGCCGGTTTCGGCAATGCAGAAATCAAGGGCTTCAAGAGCGGTGCAAGCTTTATGCCGATGATGGGTTCTATTGCTTTCGTAGGCTACGTTTTTGAATTGGAGGAAGGCACTGCCGTAAGCGATTTTATCGCGACACTGAAAAGCAATGCTGACCTGCGTTGGAACGTATGCGTAGAGGCTGATGAAATGGTAACGGGTAATGTTGGTAACAAGGTATTCTTTGTAATGTGCCCGAAGCAGTTTGAGGAATAATTTGAAGAATTAAGAAGAAAAAACTATATAAAACGGGCGGCAGCGCCCGTTTTTTCTTGAGGAAAAAGGAGAAAAATATGCTGTTTTCAAGTATTCCGTTTTTATATTATTTTCTCCCGTGTGTGTTGATTTTGTATTTTATTGTGCCCAAGGCACTTAAAAATACTGTGCTGCTTATCAGCAGTCTGGTCTTCTATGCATGGGGAGAGCCGAAATATGTGTTTTTAATGATTGCAACCGTACTTTGCGGCTATGTGCTCGGCTTGCTGATTGAGCGCTATCGCGGCAGAACAGCATCCAAGGGGTTTATGCTGTTATCCGTCGTCGCCTTTTTAGGAGCACTCGGATATTTTAAGTACGCTGATTTTTTTATTGAAAATTTTTCAAAGGCAACCGGGGTATCCGTACCGCTTTTGCAGCTTGCGTTGCCAATCGGTATCAGCTTTTACACCTTCCAGATTTTAAGCTATACCATTGATGTGTATCGCGGCAATGTGGCAGCACAGAAGAATCCGATTGATTTGGCAGCGTATGTTTCGCTGTTTCCGCAGCTGATTGCAGGTCCGATTGTGCGCTATGTCGATGTGGCAGAGCAGCTATGCGTGCGTACGCACAGCTTCGAAAAAGCAGCACTCGGCATTCGAAGATTTTTGTTCGGTCTTGCAAAAAAGATTTTGCTTGCAAATACATTAGGGGAGCTATGTGATGCATTTATGGCATCACCGGACAAATCCGTTCTGTTTTACTGGCTGTATGCAATCGCCTATATGCTGCAAATTTATTTTGACTTTTCCGGCTATAGTGATATGGCAATCGGTCTTGGTAAAATTCTCGGATTTGAGTTTTTGGAAAACTTCAATTATCCGTTTATTGCTAAGAGCATTACGGACTTTTGGCGCCGCTGGCATATGTCGCTCGGCACATGGTTTCGTGACTATGTATATATCCCGATGGGCGGCAATCGTGTGCGTAAGGCGCGCCTGCTTTTAAACATTTTTACCGTATGGTTTTTAACCGGCTTTTGGCACGGTGCGGAATGGAATTTCATTGTCTGGGGTCTGTACTTTGCGGTGCTTTTGTTAGTAGAAAAGTTCTTTCTTTTAAAGCAGTTGGAGAAACTGAAGGGAATAAGACACATCTATGTACTGTTTTTTATTGCCATCAGTTTTACCATATTCTCTGCAAATGGCATGGGAGAGGCGCTTAGTCGCGTAGGCGGTATGTTTGGTTTTGGCGGTATTCCGTTTGCTTCTGCGGCATGGCTGTATCAGCTTAAAAACTACGGTTTCATTTTACTGATTGCCATCTTTGCGGCAACACCGTTACCGAAAAAGTGCATTGCCTATTTACAGACAAAAAAGGTGGGCGCGATTTGTGTAAATCTTTTGGAAATTCCGGTGCTGGTATGTCTTTTGCTTGCGGCAACGGCATTTTTGGCAGACGGTTCATTTAATCCGTTCTTATATTTTAGATTTTAGGAGGGCAGGCAATGAAGAAAATTAAAAATACAGTTTCTGTTGTGCTTTTTGCGGCAATTTTGCTTGGCGTTTCGGCTGCTTGCCTTTTAAAACCGGCGGATGCATTTTCCGATGCGGAGCGCCGCGCGCTTGCACAGATGCCGGAATGGAGCGCGCAATCGGTGATAAACGGGGAATTTATGGAAGGCTTCGAAAGCTACAGTGCAGATCAGTTTCCGGCAAGAGATGCGCTGCGTAGTTTCAAGGCATGGTGGACGAACACGGTTTTTCAAAAGAAGGACAATAACGGCTTGTTTATTGCAGAAGGACACATTTCTAAGCTGGATGAGCCGGAAAATGAAGAGATGCTTGCCCATGCAGCAGAACGGTTTAACTTCCTTTATGAGAGTTATTTGAAGGAGACGGATGCAAAGCTTTATCTTACGATTGTGCCGGATAAAAATTATTATCTGGCAGAGAAAAACGGTTATCCGGCATTAAACTATCCGACGTTTATCGAAAAGGTGCAGGAAAAAACGGAATATTTACAGTATATTCCGGTGACGGACTTGCTTTCAGCAGACGATTATTACACCACAGACACGCACTGGAAGCAGGAAAACATAACGGATGTTGCTAAGCATTTGCTTGACACAATGGGTGTGCCGACACAAAAGGGTGACTATACCGTAAACAGACTTGAAAAACCATTTTACGGGGTGTATACGGGGCAGCTTGCGCGCAAGACAAAGCCCGATACGATTGCGTATCTGACAAGCGACACGCTTGATGCGTGTACGGTAACCTATTACGATACGGGAAAGCCGGTGGTCGGAGAATTATACAACATGGAAAAGGCAGGGGGAAAAGACCCGTATGAGATGTTTTTATCCGGCTCTGCACCATTGTTGACGATTGAAAATCCAAGTGTAACAGAAAAGCGAGAGCTTGTGCTTTTCAGAGATTCCTTCGGCTCCAGCATTGCACCGTTGTTAGCAGAGGGGTACAGCAAAATTACCGTTGTAGACATACGCTACATTCAAAGCAGCTTTGTCGGTAATTTTGTGGATTTTGACAGCTGTGAAGATGTGCTGTTTTTGTATTCTACTTCACTTTTGAATAATTCTTTAGCATTGCGATAAGGCATAAGTAAAGGCAACTGATTACAAATCAGTTGCCTTGTTTTTTATTTGATTGTAAGCTCGACCGGACAATGATCGGAGCCGAAAATGTCAGTGTGGATATCCGCGTCGGTAAGGCGGTCATTTAATGCATCGGACACAATGAAGTAGTCGATGCGCCACCCCGCGTTTTTCTCGCGTGCAGAAAAGCGGTACGACCACCAGGAATAGATGTCCGTGCGGTCGGGGTAGAAGTGGCGGAAGGTGTCCGTAAAGCCGCTATCTAAAAGCGTGCTCATTTTTTCTCTTTCCTCATCCGTAAATCCAGCGTTTTTGCGGTTGGTTTTCGGATTTTTAAGGTCGATTTCCTTGTGCGCAACATTTAAATCGCCGCAGAGAATAACCGGCTTGGTTTTTTCTAATTTTTTAAGGTAGGCGAGAAAATCCGTTTCCCACTGCATACGGTAATCAAGGCGCTTTAGCTCATTTTGTGAATTCGGGGTATAGCAGGTGATAAAGTAATAATCCGCAAACTCTGCTGTAATAACTCTGCCTTCCTTGTCGTGTTCTTCAATGCCGATGCCGTAGGTAACGGAGAGCGGCTCTTGTTTGGTAAACAGCGCCGTGCCGGAGTAGCCCTTCTTTTCGGCGTAGTTCCAGTAACCGTAGTAGCCATCGGGTGCAAAGTCAATCTGCCCCTCCTGCAGTTTTGTTTCCTGCACGCAGAAAATATCGGCGTCCACTGCCTTAAAATAGCCTTCAAAATCCTTGCCCATGCAGGCGCGAAGCCCGTTGACATTCCAGGATATAAACTTCATATTCCCACCTCAAAATCAGTAATTTTTCTAAAAATCAAGCGAAAATCAATAATAAATTTAAAGAAATACGCGTTTTGCCGTGCTACAATTATAATATACCAAATACGGTAAAAATACAAGGAGATGTTTTTATGCAAAAGTATATTGTTGAAAATCACGAGGAAAGCTGGCTGCCGGAGGGCAAGAATTTTAAGCTCGTCTGGTCAGATGAGTTTGACGGCACCGAGCTGGATGCAAGCAAATGGGACTACCGTATGTCGATGATGGGCAAATACCACGAGTCCTGGACGGACAAGGGCGTGCACTTAGACGGCAACGGCAACTGCGTGTTTACGCTTATGGCAGCGGAGGATGACGGCAGACCGGTCTGCTCGCAGCTGCAAACCGGCTACAATTTTATGGACGAGCCGGTGCAGAAAACGACCTTTGAGACTGCATATTTGCAGTGGCCGATCGGCAAATTAAAGGAAAACAAATTTACGCATACCTACGGCTACTATGAGTGCCGCTGCCGTATGCAGTTAAAGCCGGGCTGGTGGTCGGCGTTCTGGATTCAGTCTCCGACAATCGGCGCATCCTTAGACCCTGCCGAGACCGGCGTGGAAATTGATGTTATGGAATCCTTCCATCCGGGCAAGATTGTGCACCACAATGTATTTACCGGCGGCTACGGTCTCGATATGAAGCACATTTCCGCAGGTGAAGGTTTAACGCTCGATGAAAACGAATACCACCGTTTCGGCGTTTTGTGGGATGAAAATGGCTACACCTTCTATGTAGACGGTAAAGAGGACGGTCATATCGACGGCTTTGTTTCCAAGCGCCCGGAATTTATTTTAATTTCCACCGAAGCAAACGGCTACCGCGACGAAGACCATCTGCCGACTGAAGAAGCGAAGGCTGCTATCGGCGATACGTTCCTTGTGGATTATGTAAGAGTATTTGATGTTGTCTGAAAGGATAGACTTATTTGATTACAAAAAAGCAGAAACGAAGGGCGAGTGGTCTTAGGGATAAAACGCCTTAAAAAGCAATATTTTGGCAAATAGCTGTGTTAAAAACGACCGAAATCCGCGAGGATGTCGGTCGTTTTTGCCTTGCTCTTTATCCAAACTATTACCTTTTAAGGTGCCTTCGGCAGTTTTAGACGAGGAATTTTGTCGGAAAGAGGAACATAAAAATACGCATCATACTCACGTATAATGCGTATTTTTTGTGAACTATTTGCGGTAAATTACCGACTAAAACCGCTGTATCCCTAAGACCACTCGCCCAACCGGTTCGTTTCTGCTTTTTAAATTATTCTTCGTGCTCCATGGTCAGCGCCATACCCTTGCGCGTGTTTGCGATTTCCCAGTTTAATACATAGTCAACCTGCTGCAGTTTCCATTCCAGATGCCAGCGGTCGCACATATAGCCCATAGACGGCTCATAGCCGATGGCGGAATCGTGCTCCACAAGCGGAATGGTATCGAGTGCGTTTTGGCGCTCTTTGCGCAAAAGTGCTTCCATCTCGTCTAAAACGCAAGCAAGCGCTTCGTGCGTATATGCTACATTGTATCGGCTTAAAAGCAGGTGCCACTGCTTGGCGTGCAGTATGGATTTGGTGGAGTTTAAGATGAATTTAAACAGATTTTCCAAATCCTCGGTATGCGTATTCGGTGCCGGGAGGTTTTTAAGTGCCGCTACTGCCTGCTCGGTGCAGGCAAGCATTTTTTCGGTGCACTTGATTTCCTCTAAAACGCGCAACGGTGTTGGCCAGTCGTACGGACCGCAGAACCAGTTGCTGTATCGCGTATGACTGATTCTGTTGCCGAAAGGCGAGTTCGGTGTTCTGTCCGGCAACGCGAATTCTCTGGATAAATTAAACGGTGTTGCAGGACCTGTGCGTGCCGCGCCGTATTGGTCGGAATTGGTCGGCGTACAATATGTGATTGCCTCGCTCATATGGCGCATTGCCGCATCAACTTGTTCGTAGTTCTCTTTGCCGAATTCGCTGATGACAATTTTGCGCCAAAGCGCATCCATATCTTCGTAGGGCGATAAAAAGCAGTGCTTGGAAAGCTTGCTGATCACAGAAGGATACAAGCCGTAATGGTGCGTTTCCATAATGCCGGAAAGCCCATAGGTTTCGTGCGCGCTGCGCATCTGCTGATAGCGCTTCATCCATTGCTGTGGAAACGGCATATACGGAATCACGCCAAAGTCCCAGGTGCGACCGCCGGTGTTGGTCATGGAGTAGAGCCGCAGACTGCGGTTTTTGGCAATCTCTGCTTCGCTTGTAAAATAGGTGCTTGGTCCGACAACGTTGATGGTATAATCCATAACGCGACCGCGCGCTTTTCCGTAGAGATACGGCTGACTGCCCATCTCAAAGGTTGCCTCTAAGGTAATGTCTTTTGGCAGCGATTCCAACAGCGGACGGCGCGCCTCCAGCTTGTGTCTGGAAAAGTTGTAGGTCCAAAGGACGATGTCTGCCTCGGGGTTGTATTTGCGAATAACTTTGGAAATCAGATTGAGCCATTGCTGATAGTCGACACACGGAAAATTTTTCGACGACCAGCCCGGGGGCGAAATTCCATATGGATTTCCGTTCGGATTGCGCGGCGGGACGCGCGGGTCTTTGCTTGGGAAACCGATGGATTCACCGACCAAGGTTATGCCCTTCAGACCCGGACATTCGCGAAACAGTCTGCCGTAGGTCGAATCGTAGTATTCTTCGGCATCCGTCTCGTCAGGATGCTTTGTGCTTTGAATGATGCTGTATGCATATACATCCAAGCCGTACTTTGCGGCGCGGCGGATTAAATCGTTAAAATCTATATAGCCAATGCGGGATTGGTTGACCTCTTTGGTGTAGACCAAAATGGCATCTCTGCCCTCGTGCGCAATACGCATAAGGTAGTTGTCCGGAAATTCGTCAAAGCCGTAGCCGGAGTGCACCATTTGCGGGGTGAAAAGCGGCTTTTTTACGATTTCGCCGTGTGCGAGCACCGGTGCGCTTTCAAAGCACATTAAGTCCTCGATATAGTAAAATGCCTGCGCAATACCGCGTGCATCGTGACCGAGGATGGAAATGCCGTTTTCATCTGTTCTGATTTTAAAGCCGCGGGCAACGGCGTATTCAC
>JAFQPV010000351.1 GCA_017411585.1 Clostridia bacterium
CTGTCCACGAGGAGCGAAGCGAGAAGCCGTTTACGCCGAGCGGTTCTTTATGGATGTATGCTTTATCGAGTGCAAAATCCCCTGCATCTACATTATTCGGATCAAAGAGTGCCAGCGCATAGGCTGCCTCTCTGCCGCGCAAGCGCAGCGATGCATCCTCTTCATCGAGCTTGAGCAAATACCAAGCATACTGCGGCTTGCCGTATTTGTTCGCTGCGTAGAACATCATCGGTGTGGAAATTCTGTTGGATACAGAATCGCCGTAGTTAAATGCCGCCACCGGTCCCTGGTAATAAATCGGGAAATCCACTGCCTTATCCAGTCCCGGTGTACCGGAAATATCTAAAGCCGACGGTACGCTTGCACCGTCTTTCACCGCGCTGTCGAGCGCAGCACAGTAGTGGTACAGCTCGCCGACGCCGCCTGTAAAATATTCCATGGTTTCGCTAAACGAGCCGTCCTCGCCAATCTCCACCAAGGTATATTCGATGCTGCCGCGGCACTTTTCAAACAGATACTCCGCCGCATCCGGATACTCATCTGCAACAGCAATAGCCGCCTGCAGCACCGATGCGGTAGATGCCATATTCTGATTATGCTCCTTTGTAAATACATAGCCGGAGGACAGTCTGCCCTCAAAAGCGCGTACCGACAAGGAAATTGCATCGTTTACAAGGATATCCAAAACCTCCTTGCGTTCCGCATCCGTAAACAAATTATAGCACCAGTCATACGCAAATGCGTGTACACGGATGGCGTGGGCGCAAACCAAAAAAATATCCTCGCCCCAGTTCGGCCAACTATCGCGCACATAGCGGATTTCCTGCATCAAACGATTTTTGTATGTATCACTTTCCTCCACCGCCGTCGCAAATGCTAAAATGATAATGCGGCGCTCCAGCGCAAGAAGCGAATCGTTTGCGTTGCCTCGCACATTCGTTTTATGTTCAATCGGTTCTGCGTTCAAAATGCCGTTTGCCTGCGATAAGATATCCGCATACCAACGCGCGCAGCGGTAGTCCGTTGCAATCTTTTCACGAATCGCGTCCCAATCGGTCACAAGCAGTCGCGGATGCGGCCGCAAAACATCTATCATGCCCGTCGGTGCCGCAGGAAATACCTTTTCAAAATTCACACTGCCATCATAGCTAAACATCTGATCACCCAAATCATCCGGCGTATAAATCACGCAGTTATCCAAATAGGTTGCTTCATTTTGCGCTAGTCCGCAGTTTATGCGTACAACCCAGCCTTCCGTATCGCCCGAAAGCGTATCTAACGAAGCCTCGGCTACCTGTGTGCCATTCACATAAGAAATCGCTCTGCTGCCTGCAATGTCAAACGCAACCTTTAATCGGTTCCACCCGTCCTTTTCAGCTTCTGCGGCATTTTTTATCATAAATACGCGCGCAGATTTGCCGTTTGCATCCAGCATTTCTACATTCAAGACATTGCTGCCGCGATAGTAGTCCATTTCGGCAAATACCTTTGTAATTCCGTTCGCGCCAAGTATCTTTTCAAGACGCGGACCGTGTGTTACAGTGTCCGTGTTGGTAAAAGCAAGCAGCTTATTGTCCGCCGCCGTTACCGCATTGACATATGTACCGTTGCCCATCACCGTCGACCACTGCTCCAACACGAGCTTGCCCGGGTGCGCGTCCATTGTGTCGAGCAAAAGCACATTCATATCCTTCGGCACGGAAATTGCCGGCGGTGCAGTTTTAATATCCGTTACCTCAGCCGGCTTTGCCGCCTCACCTGCTGCCATATTGGTTGTATTTAAGAAGATGTCCTCCGGCTTTACATCGTCCGTCGTCGAGAAAACAACATCATCTAAATACATCGTTTCGCCCGGTGCAATACCTGTACCGAAACGCACCTCTACCGCGCCCGGATTGCCCAAATCCGGCAGCTTTTGCTTTTCCGCTACGGCTTTGCCTTCCATATATACATCGTAAGTACCGTTTTTGATGTCGAAGCGGTATTCAAATGCTTTCCAAACCTTCGCATCCAGCAGTATATTATAGATTGCGTGATTAGCCTGCTCAGAGTAAAGCGCCAGCTGCAGCTGCTTATCGCCCTTCGCGCGGCACTGAACCGTCAGATTCGTCAAACGCGAAAAATTTGTGCGTCGAATCAGCTTCGGTCCCGAATTCGAATCGCCGATATTCGAATACTCCGCACACATATTACCGCTCTCATCGTGTGCTTTAATCACTGCCGGCGATGTGGATGTGTTGCCATGCACGCCAGAAAACATCGTTGCATCCTTTGTGCTTGTCGGAATCTGCTGTCCTGCAGAAAATTCCGAAAAATCATAGGAAAACAGCACATTTTCCGCGTCTGCCGCAATGCCTGCCGTTGCAATGGTCGGCAGCAAAACCGCCACCGCCAAAAGCAAGCACACCGCTTTCTTTATGTTTCTCATATAAAACGCCTCCCTTGGCATAATTTTACCGAAAACCGTTTTGAATTTCTTTATAATGTCTTTGCATTATCCTTTTTTATTTTATAATAAAACTGCCGCATTGTAAATAATTATTTGTGCATTTACACATCTTTTTTGCATTGCAATATGTATATTTTTAACCTTGTTTTTCCAAGGTTAAAAATATACAATCCATCACTTAACCCCTTTACAAATACTGTCTAAAATGATAAAATAAAGCTATTCATTTAAGGAAAGAGATGAGCGTTATATGCAAACAGACAGCAAGCTTGAACGCATGACGAAAGAACCGGTCGAAAAGCTGATTACATCTTTGGCAGTCCCGACCATTTTAAGCATGCTGATTACAACCCTATATAATATGGCAGACACCTACTTTGTAGGCCAGCTGCAAAACACGAGCGCCACCGGCGGTGTCGGCGTGATTATGCCTTTAATGGCAATCATCCAGGCATTCGGCTTTTTCTTCGGACATGGTTCGGGTAACTTTCTGTCCAGAAGTCTGGGCAGCGGCAACAAAGACGAAGCTGAAAAAATGGCTTCTACCGGTTTTTTCTGCGCGCTGATTTGCGGTCTTTTAATTACGGTAATCGGCACACTCTTTTTAGACAGCATTGTGTGGCTGCTCGGTGCAACAGAGACAATTTTCCCGTATGCGGAGGCGTATATGCGCATCATTGTGTTCGGTGCGCCGTTTATGATGGCATCGCTCGTGCTGAATAACCAGCTGCGTTTCCAGGGTAGCGCGACCTACGCAATGGTCGGTATCATGTCCGGCGGCGTGCTCAATATGATTTTAGACCCGATTTTCATCTTCGGCTTTGAAATGGGCATCGCCGGCGCGGCTTTAGCAACAACGGTCAGCCAGGCAATCGGTTTTCTTATCCTTTTATTTATGAGCCGGCGCGGTGAAAATATCCGTATCAAGCTTTCCAATTTCAAGCCGAGCGCCTACTTTCTCAAAGAAATGTTCGGTGGTGGTCTACCGTCGCTTCTGCGCCAAGGCTTAAACAGCGTTGCAGTTGTCGCGCTCAACACAATGGCACGTCCGTCTGGCGATGCGGCAATTGCGGCAATGTCAATTGTATCCAGAATTACAATGTTCGCCGTATCGACTACCATCGGCTTCGGTCAGGGCTTTCAGCCGGTGTGTGGCTTTAACTACGGCGCAAAATTATACGATCGCGTAATCAAATCATTCTGGTTTTCTGTAAAAGTCAGCTTCTGCTTTTTAACCGTAATGGCAATCGGTGCCTTTCTGTTCGCGCCGCAGCTCGTGTCGCTTTTCCATTCCGACCCGAACGATACCAGTGTTATTGCCATCGGTGCAACCGCACTGCGGGCGCAAGTAATTGCGCTTCCGCTGATGAGCTGGGTTTTTATGAGCAATATGATGCTGCAAACCATCAAGCGTACTCTGCCGGCTTCGTTTTTGGCTATGTCGCGCCAGGGTTTGTTCTTCATTCCGGCCGTTCTGATTTTACCGCACTTTTTAGACTTGTTCGGCATTCAGATTGCACAATCTGTTGCAGACGTAATCGCTGTACTTTGCGCCGTCCCGATTCAAATAAAGGTTTTAAAAGAATTCAAAGCTTTAATTCAAAAAAGTGAATAATACAAAAGCTTCACTTCGTAAAGAAGTGAAGCTTTTTAACTATTTTATAAGCTCATACAATACAACCGCATTTGCACCGAGTGTTTCTTCAATCTCTGCCTGCGCAGCATTTATGCTGCCCAAATCCTCGCTATAAAGCATACCCGCTTTTTGAAGCTCCGGAATTTGCGCCTCTGTCGGCTCTTCATTTTCCACAATGCGGTTATATAGGTCAATTGCATTGGAGTGTGTTTTGTCTATGATATATTTTTTCACTTGATATGTACCTGCAAAGCCGTCCAAATGCACCTGTACTGTTTTTGTTTCTGCCTCGGCACTAAATGTTTCATTGGCATTGCAAAGTAGAATCTGTATATTTTCCTTCGCATCCTTTGTCGCAAAAACAGTTACATCATCCTCTTCTTTAAGCAAAAGCACGTCTTCGCCAAGCTTTGCCGAAAGCATATATGCATTGTAAATCGGCTTTTGGAAAAAGTTTAAGGTAAAGAAATTGCGAAAACCCGTAAAATCCTTTTCCATTTCGTGCTGA
>JAFQPV010000352.1 GCA_017411585.1 Clostridia bacterium
AAGTAGGTACTATGATCGAAATCCCCAGAGCAGCACTTACTGCAGATGAAATCGCAAAAGATGCAGCATTCTTCTGCTTCGGTACAAACGATTTGACACAGATGACCTACGGTTTCTCCCGTGACGATGCAGGTAAGTTCTTAGATGCTTACTATGATACAAAGATTTTCGAAAACGATCCGTTTGCAAAGCTCGACCAGACAGGTGTCGGCAAGCTGATGGAAACCGCAATCAAGCTTGGTAAGCCGGTTCGTCCGTCTCTCCACGTTGGTATCTGCGGTGAGCACGGCGGTGACCCGGTATCCGTTGAGTTCTGCCATAAGATTGGTCTCGACTACGTATCCTGCTCGCCGTTTAGAGTGCCGATTGCAAGATTGGCTGCTGCGCAGGCAAAGATTAAGGAAGAGAAATAATTTTCCGAATATACTATGAAAAAGGAAGTCGGTTTCGACTTCCTTTTTCCTCAACAAACACGAAAAGAAAGGACGTATACTATAATGATTGAACCATTTGTTTTAAAAGCAGACAAGCTTTGTGACGGTGAAGCTTTACAGACAGAAATCAATCTGCAAAAAGACAGAAAGCACCTATCTTTTTCTTGTGATTTAGATGCTTTGGGGGATGGCAAAATTATCCTTGGTCACGGCTACAAAACGACATACGGCTCCTGGATTGAAATTACGGCAAAAACCCTGGCCGCCTATTCCTATTACAGCTTCAAAGACCCGGCAGATCAGGTCATCTTCCCCGAAGCGGCACACGGTCTTGACGTAAGCACATTTTTAAAAGTATTAATTGATGTGGACGTCGAGCGCGGCGGGGCATTGATTACACTTGCAACACCGTCCGGGATGTATCAGACCGAGCGCATATCTACCTGGTCGGGTTCTAACGGCACCATCAGTGCTCATGTAGAAAACTGCACCCTGCAGAATGTGAAACTGAATTGGTATACAGACAACTACGCCAAAGAAATCTGGCTCATCGGTGCATCGTTTCTGAGTTTCGGCAGTCCGGAACGCTGGCCGTA
This sequence comes from Clostridia bacterium, assembly GCA_017411585.1. Classification (GTDB taxonomy): domain Bacteria; phylum Bacillota; class Clostridia; order UBA1381; family UMGS1253; genus RGIG2041. The sequence goes on from JAFQPV010000352.1 coordinate 1,031, forward strand.
TTACTTATACAAAGACGGCTACACAAACCTGATGATTTGCGGACGCGGTGGCCTTGGCGGCACCCTTGCCCTTGCAGAAATCAAGCAGGCACTCACAAGAGGCACACCAAAAACCATCATATGGCATATCGGCGGCAACGACGGCGATGGAAGATGGGCAGAAGTTTTAACCGAAGAACAACTCAAGCTGATGACGGATAATTTTACATTCTCCGGCGAAATTGGTGGAACAGAAGTAAATCAGCGCTGGCTCGACAGCACAACGGAGTTGATGGACATCTGCAAAGAAAAAGGCATCACCCTTGTATTGGAAACTACACCGTCTAATCCGCTTACAAACCACGAACCGAAAAACAACTGGATCCGCAATTCAGGCTACAGATACATCGACATCGCAAAATCAGTCGGCGCAGACAAGGATTTGCACTGGTATGACGGTATGTTATTTACCGACAATGTGCACCCGACGGAAAAAGGCGCAATCGCCATGTATATGCAGGTGCTTACGGATTTCCCGGAAATCATGAGCCGATAACAAAATTAAAACCTTGCAGAATGAAAATCCTGCAAGGTTTTTTCTTATTTCACAATTACAAACACGCCATCTGTCAGTGTCGGAATGGTGATGATGCCATCCTTTATTTCGAGTACACTCTCCCCTTCCGGCGAAGTCAAAGTCGCTGTTTTATACGCTGTGTTCAGCTTGATTTTTACATCCGTTAACGCAGTATGGATGCGGCTGATATTAACAACGGAAAGCACAAGATAGTTTTCGCCCTCCAGCACATTGACACCGACCGGCTTTTTATCTAAAACCCCATATACCGGCTGAATCCCGGCATATTCTAACACTTCACTAATCTCATAACAACAGTTAAAGTTGGTCACCGGTGTACCAAGCTCGTCAAAGCCGAACTTCTCCATACCTGCCTGCCATCTGTCATACGCCTGCACGAACACCTTGCCGCCCTTTGCCTGAAAATCAAGCACCTGCGCCTGCTCTTCCTTAGAAAGGTACTTAAATTCCGGTACAAACAAAAGCCGAATACCGAGTCTATTCTCCGCAAGGTCCTTTGCACGAATCATATCTGCGCTGACGTTCTCCTTTTTGAGCATAGCGTAGTACATACGCATTCTTGTAGCATATGTGTTTTTCAGCATCCCCACCGCTTTTTCGTGGATATTTTCCACTGCATCACAATATAAGGTTGCATACTGCGAATAAAATATGCCAACCCCGTCTCTGTGCTTTTCGGCATTAACTACGTAATCGGAAACCTGATTTAAATACTTTACCAAACCGATTTTTTCATCATAATCCGGCGTTTTCGTTCTGTCGTTATAGACAAAGCCAAACCCATTTGCCTCCGGCGCATCGTCATACGGATAGTCTGCACGCCACTGATACCACACGAGCGCCTTCACGCCTGCACCGAGCGCCATATAGGTCTGCCGCTTAAAGTGCGGAATAGAAATATCTGTGGCGGCATCCTGCTCCACCATCCACAAGTGCTTGCCCTGCACCGCTGCAGCGGCTTCGGCACTGTTGATAATCATATCCGTTGTATAATAATCTCCACCGCCGGAGTTTTTGTACAAGGTGATGCCCATAACGTCCATTCCCTCGGCACTGGCGAAATAGTCACAGCCCTTGATAAAATTATCAAACTCCAGCATATTCGGCGTCATACACGTCAGCGAGCTCATTCTCGGACTGACCGCTTTAGCAAGTGCAGCAGAGCCGTTGATAAATGCAGACATCGCCTCGGTGGAAAACAGTCTCCAATACATCCATTCTTCGATGCTTTCGCCCGCCACCGGTCGTTTGCGCGGCGGCTGATAGTTCTCTATATCTTCCGCAAGCTTTATATCGTTATCCTTTAACCACTGACGATAGGCTTTGATTGTATACTCGTTATAATCATACACTCCCTTGCCCGGGTAGTGCGGCTCGTTATAGCTTAAAAAGCCAACAATATTTTTTCTATCCTTGAAATGTGCGGCAATCGCTTTTGTGCCTTTTTCGTTATCCGACAAAATGCCCGGATGATGCAGACTGTCATTTAAGAAATTCAAGCTAAAGCTCCCGTCATACGCTGTGCCGCCTGCCTCGACCATCCCTGCATCGGTGTACGCCTTCGAGCGCATCGAGTACCCCTGGATACGCATCAGCGCCGCCATATCCAGTTCCTCTGTGAGGTCAAGCATTTCATCGATAAATTCGCCGCTGTAGGTTGCATCCTGCTCGCCAACCTCCAGCTTGCCAAGTGCGGCAGTACGAATCAAATTAAAGCCTGCCACCTGCATATCGCGGATGTCGCGTTTCATTTCCTCTGCACGATTCGGCGTATCCGTCGGAATGGCAACCTTGCGTTCGTGGAAGGATGCAAAATACGCCGCCCCGAGGCAGAGTATTCTCTTGCCGTCTTTATATAAAATTCCGTTTTTTACTTCATACATTGCTATTGCCCCCGTTTCACCTTAAATTGTACCATACAACCAAACTGCTGTACAGTACGATTATTTTAATGCACTGAAAATCGAAGGTTAATTTTATACAAGAAAAAACCATCGTGCAGTGGCACGATGGTTTTTAGTATCTTATTTTTTGATGTAAGCAAAGCCATAGCAATTATTTCCCACATGTGCACCGATGGTCGGGCCGCACGGATAAACGCATTTTGCATCTACGCCCGGATAGAGTGCCGCAACATCCTTTGCCAGACGGTGACCGTTTTCCGGCTCGTAGAAATAGAGGAAATTAATCGGATATGCCGGGTCAAACGGCTCGTTTTCCAGAATCCTAAAGAAGTTTTTGTACGCCTTGTTTCTGCCGATGACCTTATCCAATACGAAAATCTTACCATTTTCGTCCAGACTGACAAACGGCTTTAAATGCGCCATCGTACCAATCAGCTGTGCTGCCTTTGTGAGACGACCGCCCTTGTAGAGATACTCAAGTGTATCCACAACGGCAACAATCTTCACACGGTGTCTGAGCGATTCAAT
>JAFQPV010000353.1 GCA_017411585.1 Clostridia bacterium
ATTTATAGACATATCAAGGCTCTTTCTGTTTGGGAAAGGAGAATTAAGAATGTCAGAAAAACGGAGAGATAATAAAAACCGTATTTTACAGACGGGAGAGAGCCAAAGAAAAGACGGCAGATATGCCTATAAATATGTTGACGGATATGGAAAACCACAATTTGTTTATGCGTGGAAATTAGTTCCTACGGATAAAACTCCGGCAGGAAAGCGTGATGATATATCGTTAAGAGAAAAGGAAAAGCAAATAAGAAAAGACCTCGATGACGGTATAGACACCAAAGGCGGTAAAATGACCGTTCTTGAACTATACGACAAGCGTATAAATCAAAATGCGAATGTTAAAGATTCAACGGTACTTAATAGAAATCAGCTCCGAAACATACTTGAAAGTGATTCTTTTGGAAATATGCCAATAGAAAAGGTTAAAATGTCTGATGCTAAAGAGTGGCTTATCCGATTAAGGAGAAACGGATATGCTTATAATACTGTAAAAAATCACAAGCGTTCAATGAGTGCTGTGTTTTATATAGCTGTTGTAGATGATTGTATAAGAAAAAATCCATTTCATTTTGATATAAGAGAGCTTATTGAAAATGATACTGAGCCATCTGTACCATTATCAAAAGAACAGGAGCAAGCATTTCTTGACTTTGTACAGCATCATAAACGATATAGCAAATTCTATGACGATTTTCTTGTTTTATTGGGTACAGGGTTAAGAATTTCTGAGCTTTGCGGACTAACACTTGATGATTTGGATTTTAATAGTATGCTAATAGATGTAAACCATCAACTTGTAGGAAATAAAAAAAGTGGGTTTAATATTATCCCACCAAAAACACAAATGAGTTATAGACAAATTCCTATGAACAGGATAGTATATCAAGCTCTACAAAATATTTTAGCAAGACCAAGACCCGAACAGTATGAGATTGACGGACACAAAAACTTCCTTTTCTTTAATCATAAAGGCGTTCCGAGAAATTCAAAATCATACAGAGGTGCGTTGGATAAGATTGTTGAAAAGTACGAAGAAACAGATGGTGTTGAGTTACCAACAATATCCCCTCATATTTTCCGGCATACATTTTGTACGAATATGGCAAACAAAGGTATGAATCCAAAAGCTCTACAATACATTATGGGGCATAAAAATATAAGAATTACATTAGATTACTACGCTCACGCAACTTCAGCTTCAGCAAAGGAAGAAATGGAGCGAGTAATGGCTATGTAGTAAAAGAAAGTTACTACTTTTTTTACTACTTTTCACATTGAAAATATAACAAATTTCAAGAACTTATGAAAAGATACGGTGAAAAGCAAAAAAGCCGCAAAAGCTGATATAATCAACTTTTAACGACTTTTGAGCAGTTGTGAAAAGATACACAACTTTCACGGACAAGTTTCATTCGAAAACTGTCCTTTTTTCATCTCTCTGCGGGTTAACGTACTTTCAATCCACGATTTGTAAAGATGCGTTTTACACGCGCCATTTCTTGTGCAGTTGGCTCCGGCGTGTTAAAGAGTGTGTATTTGTCTTTCTCCCATTTGTGCTCGCCGAGCTTATGAAACGGCAAAAGTTCGACGCATTCGATACAACTGTAGTGTTTTATGTGTTCTGCAAGTTCTGTGAGCAATGCATCATCTAAGGTCAATTGTGGTACGACCACGTGACGAATCCAGACCGGTTTGCCGGTTTTTTCGCAATAGTCAAGCATTGCGAGCGCACGCATATTTGAATGTCCTGTTATTTTGCGGCACAATTCGGCGTCCATTGCTTTAATATCCAGCAAAATCAAATCCGCGGCATCGGCAATTTTTTCATAGACGTTCGGCAAGGCAAAACCGGAGGTATCTACAGCGGTGTGCAGTCCTTCGTTTTTGCATGCTTCAATTAGTGCAAGTGTAAAATCCGGTTGCAGAAGCGGTTCTCCACCGGAAATAGTTACACCGCCGTCTTTGATAAAGCTTTTATAACGCAAAATATCGGCAAGAGCATCTTCAACGGTTATGGCTGTGCCGCCGCGCACGGACAATGTTTCCGGATTGTGGCAGTACAGACAATGCAATGGGCAGCCTTGCAAAAACAAAACATAACGTACGCCGGGACCGTCAACTGCGCCAAAGGTTTCGCGTTGGTGCATATAGCCTGTGATCTTTTTCATATGCATATCCCCTAAATAAATCGGGGTGCTTTTGTGCGCACCCCGATTGTAGTATTACTTAGAATCTGTCGTGGAAGGTTCTGCTGATTACATCCAGTTGCTGTTCACGGGACAGCTTTACAAAGTTTACAGCATAGCCGGAAACACGGATGGTTAACTGCGGATATTTTTCCGGATGCTCCATCGCATCATAGAGTGTTTCGCGATCTAATACATTTACGTTGATGTGGTGTCCTTTTTCCACAAAGTAGCCATCCAACAAGCTAATCAGGTTATCTTCCTGTTCTTCTACCGTTTTGCCGAGTGCGCTCGGGATAATGGAAAAGGTGTAGGAAATACCGTCTTCCGAATCAGCATACGGAAGCTTTGCAACAGACATCATAGATGCAACACAGCCGTTTGCATCGCGACCGTGCATCGGGTTTGCGCCTGGGGCAAATGGTTCGCCGGCCTTTCTGCCGTCCGGCGTCGTGCCGGTTTTCTTGCCATAAACTACATTGGATGTAATTGTGAGAATTGACATTGTTGGCAAGCTGTTTCTGTAGGTTTGTTGTGAAGCAAGCTTTTCCATAAACATTTTTACAACGCCCACAGCAAGATTGTCTGCGCGCTCATCATTGTTGCCAAATTTCGGGAAATCGCCTTCGATTTCAAAATCAACTGCAATGCCATCTTCATTACGAATCGGTTTTACCTTGGCATATTTGATTGCGGACAAGCTGTCTGCAACAACGGATAAGCCGGCAATACCGCCTGCACATGTGCGAAGGACTTCCTCGTCGTGCAGTGCCATTTCAAGCTTTTCATAGCAATATTTATCGTGCATATAATGAATGACACTTAAAGTGTTCACATAAAGTCTTGCCAGCCAGTCGCAGATTTGTACGAATCTTTTATATACGTCCTCGTAGTCGAGGTATTCACCCTGCGGCAATTCGGATTTTGGCGCGATTTGTGTGCCGTAGCGTTCGTCTTTGCCACCGTTGATTGCATATAACAATGCCTTTGCGAGGTTAGCGCGTGCACCGAAGAACTGCATCTGCTTGCCAATGCGCATTGCAGATACACAGCATGCAATGCCGTAATCGTCACCGAATTTTTCACGCATTAAATCATCGTTTTCATACTGTACTGCAGAAGTTTTTGCCGAGATGCGTGCACAGTAATGTTTAAAGTTATCCGGCAGATTGATGCTCCAAAGCACCGTCATATTCGGTTCCGGAGCAGGGCCGAGGTTGATTAAGGTGTGCAGGAAGCGGAAAGACATTTTTGTAACCATGTGTCTGCCGTCTTCGCACATACCGCCGATGGATTCTGTAATCCAGGTCGGATCGCCGGAGAAAAGCTCGTCATAAGCCGGCGTGCGCAGGAAACGTACGATACGCAGCTTCATAACAAAGTGGTCTACCATTTCCTGGATTTCGCTTTCGGTGTACTTACCATCTTCCAAATCCTTTGTTGCGTAGATATCGAGGAAGGTGGAAATTCTTCCGATGGACATTGCGGCACCGTTTTGCTCTTTTACCGCGCCAAGATATGCAAAATACAACCACTGAATAGCTTCTTTTGTATCTGTTGCCGGTTTGGAAATATCAAAACCGTATTTTTCAGCCATGCACTTGAGTTCATCCAATGCACGGATTTGCTCAGAAATTTCCTCGCGGTCGCGAATGATTTCTTCGCTCATTGTGCGGTTTTCCAAAGCTTTTTTTGCTTCTTTTTTCTGCTCAATTAAATAATCAACACCATAGAGCGGCACACGGCGGTAGTCGCCGATGATGCGGCCTCTGCCGTAAGCATCCGGAAGACCGGTGATGATACCGGTGTGACGCGCCGCCTTCATATCGTCTGTGTATACATCAAAAACGCCGTCGTTATGTGTTTTACGATATTTGAATACGTTTTGCACCTGCGGATCAAGCTCGCGGTTGTATGCCGCAAGGGATGTATTGACCATACGGATGCCGCCGAACGGCATGATTGCACGTTTGAGTGCCCGGTCAGTCTGCAGGCCGACGATTTTTTCCAAATTCTTGTCGATATAGCCGACATCGTGTGCTGCGATTGTAGAGATGGTTTTTTCATCCACATCGTAAACGCCGCCGCGCGCTTTTTCCTCTACCATGTCTGCACTGAGCATATCCCAAAGTTTCTTTGTTGCTTCGGTTGCCGGTGCAAGAAAAGACTCGTCACCGTCATAAGGTGTATAGTTTTCGCAGATAAATCCGCGTACATCAATTTTTTTTGTTTCTGCCATAGTAAATCGCCTCTTTTCTGTCAAAAAAACGCATAAAAACGCTATTTTGGCACATTTATTGTATCAAAAAAACATTTGTTCTGTCAACAGTTTTCAGGCTGAAACGGCATTTTCTGCATAACAGACAAAAAACAGGGTATTTGTTTGTAAAAACTTAGGCATAAATTCGGGTTTGCAGGCATAAATTAGCATAGAAAAGGTGCCGAGAGGAAGGAGAAAAATATGACGGATGTTAGAGAAAACAATCAAGTGACAGTGACGGGAACGGTACTGTGTGCGCCGAAACGCAGCCATATAGTCTATGCAGAGCAGTTTTACATATTCTCTTTAAGCGTTGAACGTTTGAGTGATACACGGGATGTGGTAAATGTTTTGGTGTCGGAACGCCTGTTTTCAGACGATCTGCCTTTGACAGCCGGTACTTGTATAACGGTGCAGGGACAATTTCGCTCTTATAACAATTATTCGGGAGTCGGCAGTCGACTGGTGCTTACGGTATTTGCAAAAGATATTGCCTGCGCACAGCCGGAAAGCTTGAAGGACCCGAACCATATTTTTTTAGACGGTTTTATTTGTAAACCTCCGATTTATCGTATGACCCCGTTTGGCAGAGAAATTGCAGATGTCCTTTTAGCTGTGAATCGCGCATATAACAAGTCGGATTATATTCCTGTGATTGCGTGGGGAAGAAATGCGCGTTTTTGCCGCGATTTGACGGTTGGTACCCGAATTCGTATTTGGGGCAGAATCCAGTCGCGCGAATATGTTAAACATATGGATACCGATACGAGCGTTACAAAAATCGCATATGAGGTTTCTGTAGGAAAATTAGAAATTGCGGAAAATGAAGCATAGGCATGAAAAAACGACACATTAAGCGAAGGTGCTTAGTGTGTCGTTTTTTAAAATTGCATTTTTTAGTCTAAGATATAAACCTTTACTTGTCTTCTGCCGAAAGCAAGTGCTTCGGAGCGGCTAGCCATAAACAGGTCAACGCGATTGCCCTTAATAGCACCGCCGGTATCACCTGCAAAGCATTCGCCGTAAACATAGGAACCGTCCACGGACTCAATATAGAGCTTTTTACCGAGCGGAATAACCTTCGGGTCTACTGCAACTGTACCTACAGTCGGTGTTCTGCCGAGAGCGGTTTTCGGGTTGTAGTAGCCAAGGGTTTCGTAAGAACCGTCATAAGCGGTTGCAGTGCACAGAATATAATCAGCGCCGGTTGTATCAAGCGCCTTTGTTGTTACCTTTGTGCCGACAGCTACAATCTCTGTAACAGGTTCTAAGGTGATTTCACGGGCAATCTCTTCGCGAGTTGCCTCTTTGCCATTGACAATCTTTACCTTATAAGTAATTGTTTCTATACCGTTTTCGCCGCCGGTGGTAACCGTTTTTGTGCCCAATTCATATTTAGAGGACTTCACCTCTTCGGAGTCATACGGAATTGCAACCTTTTCGACAGCTTCTTCGTACTTGATTCTTGTAATCACAATCTGACCGTCTTCACCAATCTCTTCTGTAAGTGCAGGATAAATGGTATCGTCCGGATTTAACTGTATACCGGCTTCGGTTAAAATTGCCTGAACGTTCTTTTCAGAAGTGTTAATTAAGACAGCGTTGTTTGCATCCAAAATGGAAATTTCAGCACTTGATGCAAATGCGAGTGTGAAATATGTGGTTGCTGCAATCGAAATTGTTGTAATAAGAAGACCGAGAATGACGAACAGTCTAGTCTTCGATTGCATCAGTTTTTTAACAGCATTCATTGATTTCATCTCCCTCATGTTCACTATTTTAACGGTTTTTCACACTTTTGTCAATACTTTTTTAATATTTTTGTAATATTTCTATGCGTTTAATAACGAAAAGATGCCGTTTTTCGGTGTTTTTTTGAATTGGTTTGTGTTACAAAAACCAAGATAAATTAAAAATGTTACAAGCATTTTAACATAATTATTACCAAAGTTTTTACAAAGTATACTTGCTCATGGAAAAAACCGCCAAAAACCTTGGGGCACAAGGAAAAAATTTGTACTTAATTTTATTTAAAACTGCTTTACATTGCTGCGGATATGTAGTAAAATAAAGGGTAATCTTATATACAATTACAGAATGCATATATATTGTGAATGTGCAACTGAAAATAAAGGAGAATGTATAGTGGCAGGAAAGAGAAATTCCGAAAGACAAACGCATACATCTGCGCGCAGAAAGCGTGCGTTGAGCAACGAAGAGTCTGTAAATAAGGCAACGAAAAAGACAACGGAAAAGAAAGCTGCATCGAAAGCCAAATTGCCAAACAAGGGATTTATGCTTGTCGGCGGGGCAGTCGCTTTGGTTATCGTGTTGTTTTTGGCGATTTCTTCGTATGTAATGTATGCAGGCGATCGTGCATATGCCAAGGAAGGCACAAGTGTACTCGGCATAGATGTCGGCGGTAAAAATGCAGAAGAAATTGTTGCGTTGCTGAATGAAAAAGCTGTTTTGGATGATTTCACAGTTGTTTATAATTGCGAGGGAGAATCTGAAACTGTAACGGCGCAGGATGTGGCTCTTGTATTGGACGCGCAAAAAACTGCGGAGGCGGCTGTGACACGCGGTAGATCGAATATTTTTTCAGCGTTTGCATCTATTTTTACAAGCAAAGAAATCGTGCCGATCTATACGTATGATGTTTTGGCACTTTCAGAGGTGTCTGCTTCGCTTTCCGAAAAATGCGGCGGTAGCTTAAAGCAGCATGAAATTCATATTGAAGAAGACCATATCCGTATTTGTGCAGGTGAAGCCGGAACGGGCGTGGATCCGGAAGAGATTCAGGCAGATTTTGAAGAAGCGATTTTAAGCGGTGGCGGAGAATACACACTTTCGCTTTCGAAAGCAAAACCGTTACAGGTAGATGTTGAAGAGTTATATGCGTTGGTTTACTGTGAACCGGCAGACGCACATTATACCATTGAGGGCAAAGAGGTTACCATCACACCGGAGGTGAATGGTAAGTCCTTTGATAAGGCCGAGGCAACACGTCAGCTTTCGGGCTTTGGAGAAGGTAGCGAGGATGTTGTGATTTCGCTGGATGTAAAAGAGGCATCCGTAAAGGCGGAGGATATTAATAAGACATTGTTTGCTGATGTTTTGGGTAAATACTCTACAAAATATATGACATCGAATAAGCCGCGTGCAAACAACGTAGAGCTCGCAGCGCGTTATGTTGACGGTACAATTTTATTGCCGGGTGACGAGTTTTCCTATAATAACATTGTAGGGCCTCGTACTTACGAGCGTGGATTTAAAGCGGCGTCTGTTTATGAGAACAATAAAATGGTAGATGGTCTCGGCGGCGGTATCTGTCAGACGAGTTCGACGATTTATGCTGCCGTACTGTATGCGGATTTAGAGGTAACAGAGCGCCATGAGCATTCGCTGGAGGTACACTATATTGACCTGGGTATTGATGCAACGGTTGCTTACGGGACATTGGACTTCCGTTTCAAGAATAATACAACCGCGCCGATTAAGATTGTTGCCAAGGCAGGCGGCGGTACAGTAAATGTACAGATTTTGGGTACAAATGAGAATCCGGACAAGAAGGTTGAAATTAAGACGGATCGCATTAGTTTTACGCCACATGGTACGACGACCGTAAACGATCCGACTTTGCCGATTGGACAGCAGAAAGAGGATGCAGAGGGCTTTAACGGTGCAGTTATAAATACGTATAAAATTATTTCGGAAAACGGAAAGCAGATTTCGAATAAACTGATACACAAGAGCACTTATCGCATGGCAAACCGAGTAGTTCGTGTAGGTGTAGACCCGAATGCAGTTCCGGCAGATCCGAGCGTAGTACCGACAGACCCGAATGCAGTTCCGGTAAATCCGAATGCTACGCCACAGACACCGTCTACACCACAGGCGCCGACAGAGTCGGGAACAGCATCGGCTCCGGAGCAGACTTCGCCACAGCCGGAAACCCCGGCTGAACCGCAGGCACCGATTGAGCCGCAAGCGCCGTCTGCGCCGATGCAGGTACCGGATGGTATTTAAGCAAGAAAGTACAAAGCATAGGCATATGGAGATAAGAACCGTATGCCTATATTCTTTAAAAAAGTATTAGGGAGAAGGATGAAGTGAAATGAAAGCAGTTATTACGGTTCTCGGTTCGGATAGGGTTGGAATCATTGCCCATGTAACCAATATTTTAGCTAAGGTGAATGTAAATATTTTGGACATTTCTCAAACAATTATGGACAAGATTTTTACAATGGTTATGCTTGTAGATTTAAAGGAGGCCAATACACCTTTTGCCGAAATTTCCAAAGCGTTGGATGCGGCGGGACAGGAGCTTGGTGTTTCGATTCGTATTCAGCATGAGGACATTTTTAATTCTATGCACAGAATTTGAGTGTAGCACAAGGAAGGTGACAAAAGATGTTAAATCCTTTTGAGATTATTGAAACAATAAAAATGCTGGATAAAGAGCATTTGGATATTCGCACCATTACAATGGGAATTTCATTGCGAGACTGTTCCGATCCGGACGTGGATGCGATGTGTGAAAAGGTTTATAAAAAGATTACCACCTATGCAAAGGACTTGGTTAAGGTGGGTGAAGAGATTGAAACGGAATATGGTATTCCGATTATCAATAAGCGCATTTCCGTAACACCGATTTCCATTTTGTGCGAGCATGCCAAAAGTGTTGAAGACTGTGTGAAGCTGGCAAAAGCATTGGACAAAGCGGCGGTTGCAACCGGCGTGAATTTTATTGGTGGCTACAGCGCGCTTGTGCATAAGCACTATACAAAGGGAGACGAGATGCTGATTGCTTCTATTCCGCAGGCACTTGCGCAAACGCAGCGCGTATGCTCATCTGTAAACGTTGCGACAACGCGTGCCGGTATTAATATGGATGCAGTAAAGCAAATGGGTGAGGTTGTAAAGCAGGCAGCGGAGCTGACAAAGGAAAGCGGCGGCTTTGCGTGTGCAAAGTTAGTTGTGTTTGCCAATGCGGTAGAGGATAACCCGTTTATGGCAGGTGCGTTTCACGGCATCGGCGAGGGCGAATGCGTAATCAATGTTGGCGTTAGCGGACCGGGTGTTGTGAAATGTGCGTTGGAGAAAATCGGCCCGCAGGCGGATTTTGGTTTAGTGGCGGAAACCATTAAGAAGACGGCATTTAAGATTACACGTATGGGACAGTTGGTTGCGCAGGAAGCTTCTGCACGTCTCGGTGTGCCGTACGGTATTGTGGATTTGTCACTTGCACCGACACCGGCGGTTGGCGACTCGGTTGCTTATATTTTAGAAGAAATGGGTGTTGAAAAGTGTGGCACACACGGAACAACAGCTGCGCTTGCGATGCTTAATGATGCAGTGAAAAAGGGTGGCGTTATGGCATCGGGGTATGTCGGCGGTCTTTCCGGTGCATTTATTCCGGTGAGTGAAGATGCGGGGATGATTGCAGCTGCGCAGTGTGGCGCATTAACACTGGAAAAACTCGAAGCTATGACTTGTGTATGCTCAGTCGGCTTAGATATGATTGTTGTGCCGGGTGATACAAGTGCAGCGACGCTTTCTGCAATCATTGCCGATGAAGCTGCAATTGGTGTAGTTAACAATAAGACAACCGCGGTGCGTATTATCCCTGCACCGGGCAAAAAGGTTGGCGATATTGTAGAGTTTGGCGGTCTTTTAGGCAGCGGCCCTGTTCAACCGGTGAATGCATATGGTTCGGAAGGGTTTATCAATCGTGGCGGACGCATTCCGGCACCGCTGCACAGCCTGAGAAACTGATGAGGTAATATTATGGCAAATGTATATGTATATGAATATTTTGCAGAGGAAAATCATGAAGGGTTTCTCTATATAAATTTAACGAATAAGTGTACGAATAGGTGTACATTTTGTATTCGCAACAATGCAAACGGGGTTGGCGGCGATGCAGATTTATGGCTGACAAAAGAGCCGACGTTTGAAGATATTGTTGAAGCGCTCGGTAAATTTGATGTGAATCGATACAAAGAGGTTGTGTTTTGCGGTTATGGTGAGCCCACTATGCGACTGGATGTATTGTTGGAAGTGGCAGAATATGTGAAGAAAAATTACAAATGCAGTGTGCGCATCAACACAAACGGACATGCAAACGCAATTCATAAGGAAGATGTAACGCCGCGACTTGCAGGGGTTATTGATACACTGTCCATCAGTATGAATGCACCGGATGCAAAATCTTACAATGAGATTTGCCAATGTTGTTTTGGTGAAGCTGGGTTTGATTATATGCTGGAGTTTGCAAAGTGTGCGTGTGCGCACGTGCCGAATGTGCTTTTGAGCATCGTGGATGTTATGCCAAAGGCAGATATTGAGCGTTGCAAAGCACTGGCAGCCCAAACCGGTTGTAAATTGC
>JAFQPV010000354.1 GCA_017411585.1 Clostridia bacterium
TATGTTTCATAATACACCGCTTTGTAAAACACGCATCATTCACGGAAATGAAATTCAAGGGCTGATACCGCTGTTAAATACCCTCGGCGAAGAGTGTCAAAAACTGCTTCCCTATCGTTTCGACATCACCTGTGGTCTGTTCAATGCAGCACTGGCTTTGATTGCAAGGCACACCGGCTTTGAATATACCAAGCCGACAAAAAACGACCGAAAAATCCGGCAGGCAATTCTATTTATCGACAGAAACTACACCGCACCGCTCTCCCTTACACAGCTAGCCGAACGCGCAAATATGACACCGTCAAGCTTTTCAAAGGCATTTTTAAAGTGCACAGGGGTCGGCGTTACGCAATATATTTTGCGCCGTCGCATTGAATATGCTATCGAACAATTGGAGCACACAAACAAAAATGTGCTCGACATTGCCCTCGACTGCGGATTTAACACAGGCGCAGCATTTTACCAAAGCTTCAAAAAGATTACCGGCAGTATGCCGAAAAACTTCAGAAAAACATAAAAGCAGATGATTTGAAATCATCTGCTTTTCGCTTATTTGCCCAAATGAATCATCAAGACCGTAATGTCCGCCGGAGATACGCCGGAAATGCGGCTTGCCTGCCCCAATGTGTGCGGACGGACCGCAGAGAGCTTTTGTCTTGCCTCAATGCGCAGCCCGTAAACATCATCGTAATTGATGTCTTCCGGAATGATTTTTTCTTCTAACTTCTTAAAGCGCTCCGCCGCATCCAGCTGGCGCTTGATGTAACCGTCATACTTAATGGAAATCTCCGCCTGCTCACAAACAGCCTTATCGAGTGCAGGTCTGTCCGGGTCGCACGGCGCAATTGATGCATAGTCTACCTCCGGACGGCGCAGCATATCCGCAAGCTTTAATCCGCTCGTCACCGGCGCACTGCCACATGCCTCTAATACCGGATTGGCGTTTTTAGGCGAAACAGTTGTGATGCTGAGGCGCTCGATTTCCTTTTCAATTGCTGCTTTCTTTTCCAAAAACTTCTGATAGCGCTCCTCACTGATGAGCCCAATTTCATAACCAATCGGCGTTAAGCGCAAATCGGCATTGTCTTGACGCAAAAGGAGTCTGTACTCCGAACGCGAGGTCATCATTCTGTACGGCTCGTTTGTGCCCTTTGTTACCAAATCGTCGATGAGTGTGCCGATATAAGCATCGGAGCGTTTTAACACAAGCGGCGGCTTTTCCTGCAGCTTCCTAGCCGCATTGATGCCAGCAATGAGCCCCTGACTTGCTGCTTCTTCATAACCGCTTGTACCGTTAAACTGTCCTGCACCGAACAAACCGCTGATATGCTTAAATTCCAGCGACGGCTTCAGCTGCAGTGTATCAATACAGTCGTATTCAATCGCATACGCACTGCGCATAATTTTTACATTTTCAAGACCTGCAATACTACGAAGCATCTCAATTTGCACATCCTCCGGAAGTCCGGTAGAGATGCCCTGCACATACATTTCTTCGGTCGTCAGCCCCATCGGTTCGATAAACACCTGATGGCGTTCTTTGTCCGCAAAGCGCATCACCTTGTCCTCGATAGACGGACAGTATCGCGCACCGACACCCTCAATCAAGCCGGCATACATCGGCGCTTTATGGATGTTGTTTCGAATAATCTCGTGTGTGCGCGGGTTCGTATAAGTCAAATAACAGCAAACCTGATTTTCAAGCTTGCCCGTTGTTTCAAAGGAAAACGGTGTAATCTCGCTGTCCCCTTCTTCAATTTCCATCTTCGAAAAATCGACACTGCTTTTTTCAATGCGCGCCGGTGTGCCGGTTTTAAAGCGTCTTAATGGCACACCAAGCTTTTCAAGACTCTCCGTTAATTGCAGCGATGCAAACATCCCGTCCGGGCCGGACTGCTTTACATAGTCACCAACCAAGGTTTTGCCGCCTAAAAACGTACCGGTGCAAATAATCGCACCCTTGCAGGCATACTGCATCCCCGTTGCGGTTACTACGCCGCAAACTGCATTATCTTCTACCAAAATGTCCACAATCTCCGCCTGCTTTAAGTCGATGTTCTCCTCAAGCTCTAAGCGGTGCTTCATTTCAATTTGGTAGGCTCTGCGGTCAATCTGTGCGCGCAGCGAATGCACGGCAGGACCTTTGCCGCGGTTTAACACCTTTGACTGAATGAAGGTTTTATCCGCTACCTTGCCCATTTCGCCGCCGAGCGCATCAATCTCGCGCACGAGGTGCCCCTTTGCCGTACCGCCGACATTCGGATTGCACGGCAGGTTGGCAACCGCATCCAAATTGGTTGCAAAAATCACGACACTGCACCCAAGTCTTGCCGCGGCAAATGCCGCCTCACAGCCTGCGTGTCCCGCGCCGATAACAGCAATATCATATTGTCCTAAACAGTTTTGCATCATATATATCCACCATTCAAATTCAAATCTTTCTATAGCATATCACATTTTTTCAAAAAGCGCAACATGTCACGAAAAAGTAAAGTATAAAAATTAAAAAAATGTTGTAATAGTGCAACTTTTAGTGTATAATATATAAATCCGAATTATACATAGCAATAAACGGCTGTAAGTACAGCCATGTCAGGAGGATTACTATGGCAGAATTAGAAAACCAGCAGCAGCTTTCCGAGCTTTTGCAAATCAGACGCGACAAGCTTAACGAGCTGCAGGAAAACGGCATGGATCCGTTTGAAATCACAGTTTATGACAGAACGCACAGCTCTACAACAATTGTAGACAACTTCGATGCTTTCGAAGGCCAGAGCGTGAAGGTTGCCGGCAGACTGATGTCCAAGCGCGGCATGGGTAAGGTTATGTTTTGTGACCTTGCTGACCGTGAAGGCAAAATTCAGCTGTTCCTCAAAAAAGACGAACTCGGCGAGGACAGCTATGCCCTCGTGAAAAAATATGATATCGGTGACATCGTCGGCGTTGCAGGCGAAGTCTTCAAAACCAAAACCGGCGAAGTTTCCATTAAGGCTACAGAGGTAACTCTGCTTGCAAAGTCGCTTCTGCCGCTTCCGGAGAAGTTCCACGGTCTGACCGACCCGGACCTTCGCTACCGTCAGCGTTATGTTGACCTCATTATGAATCCGGAAGTGAAGGATACCTTTATTACACGCAGCCGTGTTGTAACCGAAATCCGCAGATTTATGGACAAGCGCGGTTACATTGAGGTTGAAACCCCGATTCTCAACAACATTCCGGGCGGTGCTGCTGCAAGACCGTTTATCACACACCACAACACACTCGATATCGATATGTATCTGCGTATCGCAACCGAGCTGCACTTAAAGCGCCTCATCGTTGGCGGTCTTGAAAAGGTGTATGAAATCGGCAGAATCTTCAGAAATGAAGGTATGGATATCAAGCACAATCCGGAATTCACAACCATCGAGCTTTATGAAGCATTTACCGATTACCACGGTATGATGGATATTACCGAACAGATGATTTCCACTGTTGCACGCAACGTACGCGGCACAGAAACCATCACCTATCAGGGTACGGAATTAAACCTCTCTGCCCCGTTTGAAAGACTGACGATGATTGACGCTGTTAAGAAGTATACAGACGTTGACTTTGATACACTCAAGTCCGATGAAGAGGCA
>JAFQPV010000355.1 GCA_017411585.1 Clostridia bacterium
ATACTGACTAAGCGAGGCTTAATCAGTATTTCGGATTACTACCAAAAGGTAGCACATATTTAATTTTGAATTGAACCGCCGTGTGCCGAACGGCATGCACGGTGGTGTGAGAGGGCGATTAATTTCGCCCTACTCGATTTATAGTTATTTCAATACTTTTTTACAATGCTCGCTTACCGGACAAATATCACACTTTGGACTCCGCACACAGTATTCGCGTCCGAGGTAGACAATGCGGTGGCAAAAGTCGCTGCCGATGCCGGGCGGCATTATTTTCCAAAGCTCCATTTCAATTTTGGTCGGGTCGGTCTGCTTTGTAAGCCCCATGCGATAGGTTAAACGTTTGCAGTGCGTGTCGACCACAATCGCATCGCCGCCGAAGCAGTCGCCGATTAAAAGATTTGCAATCTTTCTGCCGACACCGGGGAGCGTGGTAAGCTCTTCCATCGTGCGCGGCACTGCGCCGCCGAATTCATCCATAATCCTTTTCGCTGAGCCGACGATGTTTGCCGCCTTGTGGTTAAAAAAGCCGGTCGAGCGGATGTAGGGCATAACCTCCTCCGCGGTCGCTTTTGCAAAGTCTGCAATCGTCGGGAAGCGGTCAAACAGCGCCGGTGTTACCATATTTACGCGCTTGTCCGTGCATTGCGTTGCAAGAATTGCAGATACTAAAAGCTTCCACGGGTCAGTCGCGTTATCTAACGAGCATACCGCATCCGGGTATGCATTTTCCAAGTCCTGCGCTATAAGCAGCAGGCGTTCTTTTTTTGTCATTTTCATCACCAATCATTATTCTATCACGCGCAAACAGTAATGTAAAGCAGGGGGGAATTTATTCCTGCACGGAAACGGTTATGCTGCAGCGCCCTTGGATTTGCGTTTCTTCGAAATATCGGTTTTCCAACGGAATCCAGGTGTTGTGAAACCGCTCTGCCAGCGCCGGCGTGTTTCGCCTGGAAATGCGCGCAGTTTGCAGGGCAGGCGTAATATCTAAAAATACGGATAAGTTGTAGTAGTTTTCAAATTTCGGATGCATAGAATACACGCCTTCAATTATGGTCAGCTTTTCAGGCAAAGCTGTACACGGTGCGGATAGCGTTTGTGTAGAGCAATCGAATTTTCGGTAGCTTATCGGCTCGCGCTTGCCGAGCGGCTTAAGCACCTCAGCTGAAAAGCGCTCGTAATCAATATTGCCGCCGACTTCCTTATAGCGCTCGGGTGTTCTTTGCTCCGGGCGCAAAAAGAAATCATCCATATGCAGTACCGTACAGCCGTAAAGCGTTTCCAAAAGTGTACTCAGCGTGGATTTGCCGCTTGCACTGCCACCTTCGATTGCAAGGTTCACAGTGCCGCTTGCAAGTATTTGATCCAGCTTTGCAAAAAGCGGTAAAAACGGAACGAATATGTTTGCAATCACGCGATATGCCGGTTTATATGTATTTCTAAAGATGTCGGAATGGTGCACGGCAGGGTAGCCGTCTGCCTTCCACTTTTCTGCCGCTTCTTCAAAGGATTCGGCAGAATACGGCAGCTTGCCTTGGCGCACAAGCTCTGCTGCAACGGAAAGCTTGTTTTCTGCATCTGCTTTGCCGTTTGTTTCCGCCTTAGCAGACAGGTAGAAAAGCTTGCCGAGCGTTTGTGCGCTTAAGCCATTGTCTAAATAGGTGAGATACACGCGGCTGTATGCGCCGTCGAGCGGCACAACGAGCGGTGTATCGGATAAATCAGCAGTTTCATATTCTGCACGAATATAGTCCGTTGCCGCGTCTAAAGAGGATACCATATGCTCACAACCAAATGCGCTTTGGTGGATAAATTTAAATATATCCTGCATTTGCAGCTGCGGATAGCTTTGGTAGTGTTTAAGAAGCAAATTGTAGGTTTTTTCAGTTTGACTCATAGCTTTCAACCTAATCTTTTATCTTTAGGATTTTTGGGTTTTCCAGTACCATTACCAATATAGGGATTAAAATAATCTGCAGAATAATGCCGGGGATTGCATTGGTAAATGCGCCGGCGATAAATGCGGCAAAGGTGAAGCCGCTGTCGCCGAGTCCGAGACAGATTGTCATAGCAATACCCCATACGCCTCTACCGACGAGCATTGCGCCGACAAGGGAGCAATAGATATACGCCTTTTTGCGCGGCAGTACTCTGTGCAAAAATCCGCCTACAGCACCGTATGCCGCAAGCTCAAATGCCATACAAATTGCCGTCGGAAACATTGGCGGCATGCCAAGTGCCAGCGAACGGAACAGTGGTGCAATAAAGCCGACCGCCAAGCCGTATGGCCAGCCGCAGATAAAGCCGCAAAGCAGCACCGGAATGTGCAGTGGGCACAGCATCGCGCCGATTTCAGGGATTTGTCCCGTCAAAAACGGCAGAACATACGCAAGCGCCAGAAAGAAAGCGGAGAGCACCATTTTAAAAAGTTTGTTGTGATTTTTCATAGCAGTTTCCTTTCTGAAAATACAAAAGTGTCACCCACTCTGCAGAGAAAATGACACCTTCATAGAATCGTTAAAAAATAGTATATGTATTTGTATGGAAAAAGGAAACTTCTGCTTCCAAGCTATTCTTCAGAACAACATATTCAGTATAACACAGGCGTGCAGCCC
>JAFQPV010000035.1 GCA_017411585.1 Clostridia bacterium
CTTTTGCAAGTTCTTGAAATCACCAAAAACGTTGTCTTGTGCATCAATTTAATCGACGAGGCGCACAAAAAAGGCATTATGATCGACAAAGAAAAGCTCAGATTAATGCTGGGTATCCCGATTGTACTGACAGGCGCACGCGGCGGCAAGGGTTTAGATGTGCTGAAAGGTACAATTGAAATTGCAACGCGATTTGCACAAATTGCGCCGCAAATTCCAGGCAAACCTGCGCAAGCCGTCGACTTCATCGCCGAAAGCGAGCGTATCTTTAATGCCTGCGTTACCGTGCCGGAAAATGCTGCCCTGACAGACCGAAAAATCGACCGCATCCTGACACATCCGTTTTGGGGGACGCTTTCCATGCTCGCGCTTTTGTTCTTGGTGTTTTATATCACCGTCACCGGCGCAAACTATCCGTCGCAGCTGCTGCAAAAACTACTGTTTGGATTGGAAAGCAAGCTTTATATTTGGCTGGCCTTTCTCCCCGCTTGGGTGCGCGATTTACTCGTAGGCGGTATGTATCGCACCCTGGCGTGGGTTGTATCTGTGATGCTGCCGCCGATGGCAATTTTCTTTCCGCTGTTTACGCTATTGGAGGATTTAGGCTTTTTGCCGCGCGTCGCCTTTAATTTAGACGGTGCTTTCCGCAAATCCGGCGCACATGGAAAGCAAAGCCTGACCATGTGTATGGGATTGGGCTGCAATGCCTGCGGCGTTACGGGCTGCCGCATCATTGACTCGCCACGCGAACGGTTAATTGCAATATTAACCAACAACTTTGTGCCATGCAATGGTCGGTTTCCGACCATCATCGCTATTATTTCGATGTTTTTTACCGCAACACTGACAGGCATTGCCGCCGGGCTCGTTTCCGGTTTGATTTTACTTTTGCTGATTTTACTTGGCATCGGTATGACGTTTGTCGCATCGTATTTTTTAAGCCATACCTTTTTGCGCGGCGAAGTATCCTCCTTTGCGCTCGAGCTGCCACCATACCGCGCGCCGCAGGTTGGCAAAGTGATTGTGCGTTCCCTGCTTGACCGTACAATATTCGTGCTTGGCAGAGCCGCATCCGTAGCTGCGCCTGCCGGCATTCTGATTTGGCTGCTGGCAAACGTACACCTTGCAGATGCCACGCTGCTTACACACATCAGCAGCTTTTTAGACCCGTTTGCGCGCCTATTCGGTATGGACGGCATGATTCTTATGGCTTTTATCCTCGGTCTGCCCGCAAATGAAATCGTACTGCCCATAATGCTGATGGGTTATATGGCAACCGGCACACTGACAGAGTTTACAAACCTCTCCGCGCTGCATACACTGCTTGTCCAAAACGGATGGACCTTGACTACTGCAATCTGCGTTTGCATTTTTTCACTTTTTCACTTCCCATGCGCAACCACACTGCTGACAATTTACAAAGAAACACATAAAACAAAATGGACTTTGATTGCCTTTTTGCTGCCGACAATTCTCGGTCTGATGCTCTGCTTTATAATTGCCTCCGTTTTTTAAATCCGTATTATTTTCATGGTGCCCGTTTTTTTAAAAAACGGGCTTTTTTACGAAAATAATTCACATACAATTATTGACGGCATAACTTTTTTTGTGTATACTTATAAATATATAAACAAAACTTCATCAAGGGGGCTATTATTATGACCGAGCGCAGAGAACGCATGCTGAAAAAAAGACAGAGAACCAAGAAGATAGTATTGCTTATTTTGTTACTCGCCGTCTGTGTTATCAGCGTTTTTTTCGCGTGCAAATCTATACTCTCTGACAAGCCGCTCCCGATTGTTTATCAAAAAAACAATGCCCTTATGGTGCAAAACAACCGTGAAAAAAATCCGTTCATTGTCAGCAACAGTTACAATGGCGGCATGAATGTTCTGATTGAAGACGGCAAAGCACTGCTGTTTGTAGATGCAAACGGTGCGCTTTGCTACAGCAAAATCAAAAATGCGGAAAACGCGGCTAATACCAAGATTTTGGCAGACGGCATTCAACAATTCGTTGCGCCGGACGACAAATGTGTTTACTACATTCGTGATGAAATTCTTTACGAAAACAACTTCAAAGGTGAAAAAGAAATTGCCAAGGGCGTAACAGATTATGTAGCAACCAAAGACGGTCGTTTCTTGTTTTTCAACACCGCAACCGATTTGTTCGGTCTGTGCATCGGCAAAAACGAACCGACGGTGCGCATCGCCGAAAATGTAAATGTATACAATCTGCTGCGTGACGCCAATGACTGGAGCATCGACAGCGAAAATATGTATTACATTGCTGCCGGAAAGTTCGCGCACTTAAACGAAGATTTAACCGAAACTGTGCTCAGTAAAAATGCAGCCATCGGTTTTCTGTTAAATGATAGCGTCTTTGCAATTACCCGAACACAAATCGGCGAAGAAGAATACATTTCTGCGCTTATGATGTACGGCGAAGAAACAAAACAAATTACAACGGATATTGTTGGCTCGGAAGCCGTATCGCAGCAATACACTGACAAGACATATATGCTGTTTACCAAAGCATCTGAAAACACGCAAGAGGCAGAGTCGTATTACACTTTGGATGCCGAGGGCAATTTCCGTTATTTGTGTGAAAACGACAATTACCAGAATCTGTTTGCAAATGCAGACGGTTCAAAAGTATATCTCCAAACTGAAAACGGTGTCCTGTTAGAGTACAGCTTAACAAAAAATGCAGCACTCAAAACCGATTCGGAGAAGAGAATTGCCGTAAATGTACAAAGTGCATATCCAGTAAAGGATCATATCGGTGTCAGCGGTGAAAATCAGTTTGGTATTTATCACAATGACAGATATGAGGAAATCTATAATGACGGCGAACCGCACTATCCGAAGTTGTTGGTCGAAAACAATAAAGCCTATATCTGCGATCAGGCAGGCACTGCCCCATTCTACATTTGCCACGACGGAAAGCTTAGCGAAATCGACAACGGTGTTATCACCTATTCCATCGTTTCTGACAAGCGCGTTGCTTATTTAAAGACAAACGAAAGCAATGGTGTGACATATGATTTATACAAAGTCGACGGTAATAAAAAACCGGTTTTGATTGACACCGACATTACCTCGCTTCTCTAAAACAGCAAAGGAGTACACCTGGTTATGAACATTGCAGTGATTGGCTTAGGCTTAATCGGCGCATCCTTTTGTAAAGCCATCAAGGCGCGTACAGAGCATACCTGCTACGGCATGGACACAAACGGACAATCCGTAGAAAAAGCGCTTGCAGACGGCAGCATCGATTTTGCAATCACAAATGAAAATATACACCTTTTGTCCGTTATGGACATCACAATTATTGGTCTGCATCCGCGCACAGCAATTCAGTTTGTTCTCGACAATTTGCAGCACTTTTCTAAGGGCAGCATTGTCACGGATACCTGCGGCATAAAGACATCGATTGTTGACGCGCTCGAAGATAAATTACAGTCGCGCGGCGTACATTTTGTCGGTGCGCATCCGATGGCAGGGCGCGAATTTTCCGGCTATGATTATTCACTTGCTACCCTGTTTGACGGGGCAAGCTTTATTGTAACTCCAACGCAAAATACAGATTCCAAGGCGCTTGAAACCGTAACAGAGCTCGCGCGCAGAATCGGTTTTGGCAAGATTGCAACGGCAACGCCGGAAAAGCACGACCGGATTATCGCCTATACCTCACAACTTGCACACGTTGTGTCCAACGCTTATGTAAAAAGCGAAACCTTGCTTGAGCGCAGCGGTTTTTCTGCCGGCAGCTTTTTAGATTTAACGCGCGTAGCACGCTTAAATGAACATATGTGGACAGAGCTGTTTATGGACAACAAAGCACCGTTGCTTCAAGAAATCGACACAATACTTGCAAACATCAAAGCCTACCGCGATGCACTTGCGAACGGCGATGAGGCTACCCTGAAGAATTTATTGCGTGTCGGCAGAGAACTAAAGGAAGAGAGCATGAAACACGATGTTAATAAACGCAAATAATTTAGAAAAACAATTTGTGGAACGCACCTTATTTGACGGTGCGTCCTTTCATGTGGATGATAAAGATAAAGTAGGCTTCATTGGGCAAAATGGCGCAGGAAAAACTACGCTTTTCAAACTGCTTATCGGCGAAGAAAATCCGGACAGCGGTGAGCTTATCATCGGCAAGCACGCCAAAATCGGTTATCTGCCGCAGAGCGCAACGCTCGATTCACAAAAAACAGTTTATGAAGAAGTTTTAGACGTATATGCCGAAGTCAGCGAGATTGACAGCGCACTTGTAAGCATCGCACATCAAATTGAAACCGAAGGTGCAACCGATGCGCTTATTCGTCGGCAAAGCGCATTAAACGAACGTTTCGCCGCACTGGGCGGTTACAATTACAAAAGCGTTGTCCGCGCTACGTTAATCGGTCTCGGCTTTGATGCATGCGCATTGGATGGCACCGTATCCTCCCTGTCCGGCGGGCAGAAAACGCGTGTGCTTTTAGCAAAGCTTTTGCTTGGCGACTATAATTTGCTTTTGCTTGACGAGCCGACAAACCATTTGGATATCACCGCCATTGCATGGCTCGAAAACTTTCTGCGTGACTGGAAGGGCGCGTTCATCGTCATCTCGCACGACCGTTATTTCTTGGATCGCATCACAAATAAAACACTCGATTTAAAACACAGAAAACTGAAAATGTATAACGGAAATTATACTGCGTACAAACAACAGCGCGCCGTAAATGATTTGACCGAGCAACGCGTGTACGAAAACACGATGAAGGAAATCGAGCGTATTGAGGGCATTATCGCGCAGCAACGCCAATGGAACCGTGAGCGCAACATCAAAACCGCCGAAAGCAAGCAAAAAGTCATCGACCGCCTTGCCCAGGATTTGGTGAAGCCGGAAGCTGCAGAAAAGAATATTCATTTCAAATTCGGTATCCGCCAAAGCGGTGCAAACGAAGTGCTGAAGGTCGAGAATCTCAGCTGTGCTTACGGCATCAAAACCGTATTTGAAAAACTCAATCTACTCATCCGACGCAAGGAACGCGTTTTCCTTTTAGGTGACAACGGCTGCGGAAAAACAACACTGTTTAAAGCCGTAACCGGTGCGCTGCACCCCATCGACGGCGAAATCACCATTGGCAGCAGTGTAGAAGTCGGTTATTACGCCCAAAACCGCGATGATTTGGACATCAACAAAACCGTTTTTGACGAAGTTTATGATGCATACCCTACACTGACCGTTACGGAAATCCGAAATGCACTTGCTGCATTTTTGTTCCTCGGCGAAGACGTTTTTAAACCGATTGAAATTTTAAGCGGTGGCGAAAAA